>JAZKBH010000235.1:9609-17861 GCA_040388725.1 Verrucomicrobiota bacterium | reverse complement strand
ATTTGTTACGGTCATACTCACATTCCAGAGATCGTGAAAAAAGAGGGAGTTTCGTTTTTTAATCCGGGAACCGTCGGAAAGCCGAATAAAGGGGCTCCTGCTAGTCTCGGTTTTTTCGAATACGATGAGGTAAATGGTTGGAAATCGAGAATTGAGTTTCTTTAGTCTAAAATGGCAATCACTGTATTTGGTTCTTTCCAGACAGAAAAATCGTGTTATTAGATTAAGTCATGAGTGATTCCTCGTCCTTGCAACTTCCGGCTAGGAGCTGGCTTGCCAAGCTCAAAGATGATGACCGTAACGTTCTTGCTTCTTACGGTGAGTTTTTTCCAGGCAGACCCGGTCAACCGATTATTACGGAAGGTGAAGATCAAAGCTTTCTTTATTTTGTCGTTCGCGGAAGTTTAACGGTTACCCGTTCAACTGACAAAGGAGTTCACGTTGTGGGAGAAATACCTGCCGGTGAATCCGTTGGTGAAATGAGTGCTTTCGACCAAGTTTCATTGCCCGCAAGTGGAACAGTCACGCCGAATGAATTTACGCAGCTTTGGAGAATCAGCCAAGAAAACCTGCACCGATTTTTAGATGATAATCCTGTTGTCGCTACGACGATGTTGACGGGATTGGTCAGAACTTTGTCGAATCGCATTCGTAAATTGAATCCGCAAATTTCGGCAACCGTCGAACAGTTCGTTAAATAGTAAATTGTATTTTAAAAGAGAGGCTCTCCATGAAGATGGAGGGCCTTTTTTTTGGAGATCGACGACATCCAAAAAGTGTGGTGGGTTGATAGGATGTTGATCCCGCGTTCATTTGAAGCCATGAAGAGTCTCTTTTTTCTATTTTTATGCCTCTTGAGCAATTTGTTAGTTGCTCAAGAGCTTACGGTGAATCCTCCCTTAGAAACCGTTCGTGCAACCGTGGGAGGAGTCCAAATTTCGATTGAGGTAGCAAGAACACCGAGAGAGATGGCTCAAGGGTTAATGTTTCGGGATCATCTTTCTGATAATTCCGGAATGATTTTTTGCCTCCTTCAAGAGGAGCGAGCCTCGTTTTGGATGAAGAACGTGAAAATTCCCCTTTCGGTGGCTTATATGGATCGTCAAGGCGTTATTCTGGAGATTGTCGACATGAAGCCTTTTGATGAGCGTCCGCATTGGAGTCAAACGGACAAGGTGATTTATGCCTTGGAGATGAACCAAGGGTGGTTTTCGTTGAATCAGGTCAAGGCGGGGGATCAAATCAAGATTGAAGGGCGAAGTCTTGAGTCGTTGAGAAATGGCCCTTCTAAAAAGCCATCGTCATAGAGCCATATTGAAATCGAAAAAGGATTCCTCCGCACGGAAAGATTACGGAGCGGGGGGGATCGTAAAGGCAGGATGTTCATGGAGCGTTTGGATAAAACGCTTCACGGCAGGAGAGAGAACTCTTCCATTCCGGTAGATAATTCCAAGAGGACGGTGAATCGTCAGGCCTTTAAATTCAAGAGCGATGAGAGTGCCATTTTTGAGTTCTTGTTGGACGGTTGCGCGAGGAACGATGGAGACGCCGGCATCAATTTCAACCGCACGTTTGACGGTTTCAATGTTATCGAATTCCATTGTGGGCAGCATTGCGACACTGGCTTCTTTGAAGATCTTATCAATGGCTTTACGAGTCGGAATGTCGGGTTCGAAGCCGATAAATTTATGATGAGAGATCGCTTCCAAGGTTACTTCTTTTTGAGAGGCCAAAGGGTTGTTGGGGTGACAGATCAAAATTAAGCGATCTTTGAGAAAAGGTTCAATTTTGAGGTTTTTCTTTTGAATCGGGAAAGCGACGAGACCGATATCGCGTGTGCCATCGAGGACATCATCGTAAACTTGATTGGAACGACGATATTCGACGTGGACATGGACATTTGGGTATTCCTTAAGGAAAACTTTTAAGTAGGGGGGAAGCTCATGGAGTCCGATACTGTAAACCGTCGCGAGACGGATAGTGCCTGAAACGACGTTCCGCATTTCTGAAATCTGATGCTGAAGCTTATCGTAGGCGTAGATGATCTCTTTGCTGGTCGAATAAAGAAGCTGACCTTCACGGGTTAAGGAAAAGCGCTTGCTGCTCCGTTCAATGAGAGGGGTATGAAATTTTTCTTCGAGGCTACGGATTTGTTGGCTGACCGCAGAGTGCGTGATAAAATTGAGCTGCGCGGCCTTACTAAAGCTTTCGGTATCAACGAGGTCTCGAAAAACTTTAAAGGATTCAACTTGCATATGAGATACAATAAGCAAGCCTAATGAATATTCAAGGGAAATGATTGGATACTTATGACACTCGAGAGTAAATATTTGGAAATTCAGAGTAAAATTGAACAGGCTTGTGCCAAAAGCGGTCGGTCTCCTGAGGATGTTTTATTGGTGGGGGTTACAAAAACCCATCCTCCCGAGACGGTTGAAGAGGCCTTAAAGCTTGGGATTCTTCATATCGGGGAAAATAAGGTTCAAGAGGCCTTGGCGAAAAAGACGATCGTTGGTGAGCGCGGGATTTGGCATATGATTGGCCACTTGCAGAGCAATAAGGTGAAGAATGCCGTCTCTATTTTTGATCGAATTGATTCTGTCGATTCTTTGGCTTTGGCCGAAGAAATTTCAAAACGCTGTGAAACCCTTGGAAAGACGATGACCGTTTTGCTCGAGGTGAATGTTTCGGGAGAAGGAACAAAGTATGGCGTGAAGCCGGATCAGGCGCAGGATTTGGCTCAAAAAGTGAATGATTTGCCAGGGCTTCAACTTCAAGGATTCATGACCATGGCTCCTGTGATGGAAGACGTCAGGGGGACGCGGCCTTATTTTGCAAAGTTGCGTGAGTTAAGAGATCGGATTCAACAGGCGACTGGATTTCATCTTCCAGATCTTTCGATGGGGATGAGTCAGGATTTTGAAATCGCGATTGAAGAGGGGAGTACGTTGATCCGATTGGGGACCATTTTATTTGGATCGAGGCCGAAGCCGAAGAAAGAATTTTTTGAAGATTCGCTTTAAGAAAGATAAACGCAATTTTCACCGCAGAGGCGCAGAGGAACGCAGAGAAATACAGGAACTTTTTTTGTTTTTAAAACCAAGAAGCCTTACCCTCTGCGTTCCTCTGCGCCTCCGCGGTGAAAATTGCCTTTAGGATTTGCTGATCTTTTTTTGAAGATTGAGATGAAATTGCCCCAGAGGAAACTCGTCATCGAGGATCAGTTTAAGCCATTGGGCGGGATCTTCCTCGCTTTTAATCGCACGGGATTCTTTTTTCCATTGGGAGGCGATGTTTGGTTTCACATAGCGACTGACAAGGTCGTGAGCATCGAGCCAGAAGGAAATTTTTGAGGAGTCGGCGGCATTGCGGTAAAGAAGGACGATTTCGTCTTCAAGCTCTGTGATTGCTTTCGGAAGGTTGATCCAGTCGATGGTCAGTTGATTGTCGCACCAGCGAATAATCCCTTTTTGATGCAGGAAAGAAAAAAGGAGTTGTCCTCCCAGTCCATCATAATTTCGAATACGGGTTCCGACGATGGGGAAGCGGAAGATGCGATCAAAGAGAATGGCGTAGGTCACATACTCGGCAAAGGGAAATTCGCTCTGACTCATACGATGAGCTTCTCCAAAGGCACGAAGATCGACGCGGAGTTCTTCCAACGAATACATCCAATAAGGAGAGCGTTGGCGAATCATGAAAGGATCGAAAGGAAGTTCACCGAGGCTGTGAGCCTGATCGTGAATAAGATCCCAAAGCTCAAGAGTTTGTTGAGCGAGAACGGGCGAACTGAGAAGTGCTTCCACACGGGGAGGAATGACAAGGCTAAGAGTCGAGACGGCTTGTTTGGTGTAGTGAAGGAGGCGTTGAGCTTCCCGATCGCAGAAAATCGTACCAAAAGTATTGACCGGTTTTCCGGAGATTGAGACTGTTTCAGGAAAAAGGACGGCGCAATCACTCTGATAGCCATCGGTGTAGTCGATCAATTCCCCAGGGACAAACTTTTGATTGGTGAAGCGTGTCTTTTCGAGAGAGGCAATCCATTCCGGCCAAGGGGTTCGAAAGAGAATGGCTTCCAGTCGGATTTGAAGAGATCCATTGGGAGTATACATGGGAAAGAGAGAAAGGTGCTCCATCCCTTCTCTGCGATTTTTTTGAGGCTGAAAGTGTTCGAGAGATTGTTTGAAGTCTGCTTTTTGAAAACCTCCGTCACGCCATGTGCGGAGATCGGTTTCTAAAGCGGGCCAGTAATCAGATTGATGAGGAAAACGAGCGGTTAGTCGTGGAATGCATTGCAGAATCGCGTCTATGGACATGTTCGCTTGAGCATGATGGGCGACTTCAATGGAGCCATCGGGATTTTGGAGTTTACGGAAGGCATTCACGGTTTCTTTAAGTGAAATCCACTCAGGAGTATTTTGAGTTTCATCTGCTTTAAATCCATGAGACCCCCAAGTGTGACGGGAGTAAGCGGGAACAGAGAGCCAGTGGATTAAGTTCAACCAAAGGGCTTGATGATCAAAGGCGTGAATAAATTCATCTCCAAAAATTCGAGAATCCGTGACGACCGCGACTCTTCCTTTTTGAGGGGAGGCGACGGCGATGAGTCCCGCATGTGCAGGATGGGCGGAGCTGGAGGCTTGGCGAACAAGAGCGGCTTCTCCGGAGACAGAACAGGAACCTGCTTGATAGAAGCAAGCGCGTGTGGCGAGGTGAGCAATTGATTTTCCTTGGGGAGTTGAGGTCGATTCACTTAAAATCCAGGCATGATTTTCATGAGCGAAGCAAGCGCGATCATGGACGGTATTGTTTTCGATGTGGATTTTCCATCGGGATAGAAGCTCGTTGAGATTATCTCCATATTTATCGTGTTCGTACTCAGTTACAATCAGAAGAGATCCTCCTAATTCGACAAAGGAATGAATCGATTGAATTTCGTCATCGCTGAGACGGGGGGAATTCGGGGAAGTGGTCTGTTCCCATTGAGGATCGCAAGGATGAATCAGAACGAGAAGGTCGATTCCTTGAAGGGTCTCTGCGACTAAAGGTTGATCGATGTTTCGGAAACAGGCGCAATCTCGGATGGTGAGTGATTCTGCGGCAGATTGATAGGAAGAGTTGATGCTATCGTCCGGATTAATTTCCTCGGCTCTTTGATGGCTGATCGTCCAGCTCTCGCTATGGGATTCATCAAAAAGAACACGAACTGGCTTAGGGCCGCGATAGGGGGTTGGAATCGGATCGAAGGAAGTAAAATTCTGCATAACGATCTCTCCCGAAAGATAATTTAATCCAGATTCAGGAAAATACAAATGAAAGGCATTGTCTCACGCAAAGCCGCTAAGCGGCCCAAGTCTCCTCCCTTCAGAAAAAGAAAAATGAATTTATGGGGTGAATCTTGGGCCGCTTAGCGGCTCTACGGAACTGCCGTTCCTAGTTGCCTACCCTCGGCTCTCCTGACAGTTGCCATTTATGCTTTGCGTTACCACGCAGGAGTGCGTGAGAAATGTTTTTTGGTTTTTCGAGATTTAGGAGTAATGTGAGTTTAACGCTTATGAGTTCTCATTCAAATGTGGTTCGGGGATTTGCGAGTGATAACTATGCGGGGATTTGCCCTGAGGCGATGGCGGCATTGGAAGAGGCGAATCAAGGGCATGCGGTTGCTTATGGAGAGGATCCGTGGACTCAGCGTTTGACGACTTTGATTCAAAAAATATTTGAATGTGAGTGTTCGGTTTATTTAACATTTAACGGAACGGCCGCGAATTCTTTGGCGTTGGCTCATCTTTGTGGTTCTTATCAAGGCATTCTTTGTCATGAGCAATCCCATTTGTTGGTCGATGAATGTGGAGCTCCGAGTTTTTTTGCGGGAGGGGCCCGTTTAATTCCGGTTTCAGGGGTGAATGGAAAATTAAATTTAGAGGCGTTAGAGGAAAAAATAAAAGAGAGAACAGATATTCACTCTCAACTTCCTCGAGTCGTTAGTTTAGCTCAGGTGACGGAGTGTGGAACGGTTTATACTCCAGATGAACTTCGGCAAATTCAGGGGCTTTGTCAAAAGTATGGACTGTATTTTCATATGGACGGCGCTCGTTTCGCGAATGCGGTCGCATCATTAAAATTGAGCCCTGCCGAGCTTTCTTGGAAAGTGGGAGTGAATGTTTTGAGTTTAGGGTTTACGAAAAATGGGGTGCCGATGGGTGATCTCGTGATTTTCTTCGATTCAAAATTGGCGAAGGGATTTGAATTTCGTTGCAAGCAAGGCGGGCAACTCGCGAGTAAGTCACGTTTTCTCGCGGCCCCGATGGTCGGTCTTTTGGAAAATGGAGCATGGCTTCGAAATGCCGCTCATGCGAATTCGATGGCGATGGCGTTGGAGTCTCAATTGACTTCGATTTCCGGGCTCAAGATCATGCATCCGCGTCAGGCGAATGCGCTTTTTCTCGATTTTTCCGAGGAAGTCGCGGAAAAACTTCATCAAAAGGGATGGAGATTTTATTCCTTTGGAGTTTCAGGCTATCGTTTGATGACGGCGTGGGATCATACACAAGAGGACGTGGATCGGTTTGTGAGAGATCTCAAGTCAGTCTTCAAGGGTTGAAAATCAAAAAGCAGTTCTCACGCAAAGACGCTAAGCGGCCCAAGATTCCCCCCCATAAAATTCATGTTTTTTTTTCTAAAGGGAGGAGACTTGGGCCTCTTTACTCCTTTGCGTGAGAACTGCCTTTTATGAATCCCTCTGTCTTCTTTATTCTATTTCCAGGAGCAACTTCAGGAGTTAGGGTTCACGATAATGGCTTTTATTGGAAAACGACATAGCTTGGTGATTGAACGAGAAGCGACTCCGGGGCTCTATCTGAATGATGGAGAAAATGGAGAGGTGCTGCTTCCTCGACGTTATATTCCTCGGGATTATCGGATTGGGGATAAGATCGATGTTTTTGTTTACATGGATTCTGAGGATCGTCCTGTGGCGACGACCGAGGTTCCTTATGGAATGGCCGGAGAGTTTGCCTGTTTGAAGGTCGTGAGCGTGAACCGGCAGGTCGGTGCTTTTTTAGATTGGGGATTGTCCAAAGATCTTCTGCTTCCCTTTCGAGAGCAGCTCGGTGAAGTTCGTTTGGGTCAGAAGTTGATTGTTTATATTTATCTTGATCCGAAGACCTCACGATTGGTCGCGTCGATGAGAACCAAACAACATCTGAAGCATCCCAATAACGCCTATAAAGAGGGAGATGCCGTTTCGTTCATGGTCGAAGAGGCCACGGCATTGGGGTACAATGTCATTGTGCAGAACAAACATCATGGGTTGTTGTTTGCCAGTAATCTTTCAGGGCCTCTTGCACGCGGCGAACGACTCAAGGGATTTGTCCATCGTGTCCGGCCGGATGGGAAAATTGATATTCGATTAGAAGCCGAAGGATATAAAAAGATCACGCCGTTATCCGAGCAAATCCTGCAAGCCTTGCAGTTGCAAGGGGGATTGATTCCTTATGATGATAAGAGTTTGCCTGAGGAAATTCGAAAGGCATTTGGAGTGAGTAAAAACACCTTTAAACTGGCATTGAGTGCGCTTTATCGAGATCGAAAAATTGAATTTGTCGAAGGCGGAACGAAAATCACTCCCGAAGGTGAAGCCTTTTTGAAAAACGAGTGGAAGCCGGGGAAAGAGTCGAAGGAGAGTTGAAGTCGTTCTATATGGGGAGCGATCGCGGCTCGCGATCACGCCATGTAACATAACCAAGACACTCTAGAAAGTGAATCGGTTGCGCGAGAACAAATGATAGTTTTTGTAGGCGTTGAGGATGATTCATGGCGTGATCGCGAGCCGCGATCGCTCCTCAGGATGACGGAAGCAGGCACAGGGCCTGTGCCCCTCCATTTTATAATTATGAGACGTCGGATTGTTTTTTAAGAATATAAACGAGTCTTTGAAAGCGCTCTTTAAGACTGAGGGTTTCTAAAATTTTTTGTTTTTCGGAAATGCTCTGCACAAAACCGTAAGAGACCATATCGACGAGGGTGTCGCGGTCAGAGAGATTTTTGAGGAAGTCTTCCATCCATTCGGGCATTTCCACCCCATTTTCTTTGTACTGATGAACGAACTCTAAAGTTTTATTCACAAGGGCATCCACTTCGATGTCATCCGGGTGGTCGGAATGAAGAACTTCAATTTTAGCCATCCGATACGGTTCCTCTTGAGTGAACTCAAGGAGGCGAACGCGGGTGAGACCTTGTAAGACGAGATTCGA
>JAZKBH010000235.1:2761-9585 GCA_040388725.1 Verrucomicrobiota bacterium | reverse complement strand
CCATCGGCGTTATCGACGCACGCACGGATGATGCCGACCGAGGCGATGGAATGAGGCTTCATTTTATCACTCGCGAGCGAAACGCAAAAAATTCGAGATCCTTCTAATGCTTTTTGAAGCATCAGCCGATACTTCGCTTCGAAAATGTGAAGAGGGAGAAGGACCTTCGGAAAGAAAACGGTCTCAGGAAGAGTCATGACGCTGACCTCAGCGGGAAGCGTCAATGAGGGCATAAAGAGTTAGTTTCGTTGCCGATGTTGAAGCGATCAATAAAAGAGGGCTTATCCTAAGTTCAAAACAACCCCGAGGTCTCCGACTTTGCCCAGGGTAAGGTCTTTGAATGCAGGAACGGAGGAGGCCATGGCTTTGAAGAGCTCTTCAACACTATGGATCCCATTTCCGCCACCGATCGCGGCTTTGATATCACGAATAATTTCCCAATCATCACGGGATTGACCGGGAGTTGGAATCGCGCGATTCAAACGTTGAAGGCGATTTTGGAAATTAATTAATGTTCCTCTTTTTTCAGCGAAGCTGGCCGAAGGAAAATTAAAGTGGGCGGCGCCATTGAGACGCATTCCCACATTCACGACCAAAGGAACATTTTTCAGAGCTTCCAACGAGAGGCCCGCTTCTGCGGCGCTTTCGTTGAAGATCAAGAGAGCTTGAATGGATCCATTGGTAAGACCCGCTTGGATCTCTTTGAGTTTGCCATTGTTAGCGAAACCGAAGAGTTGAGCTCCTTTGGTGTTCGGATTTTTATCAGCATTTCGAAGAATGTTATCGGCATCACCGGTGCGGCCGACGATATCGCTGAGGATGGAGTCACCGCCGAGTGACTTGCGAAGCTCGGAGAGCAGATAAAGCTCTTCATTGGTCATTCGTGCGGAGGCAATGATCGCAATTTGATTCGATTGAAAGTTTTTGAGCTGATGCGCAAGCTTGCTCATGGCCGTAGACCAATCGGATTTCTCACCATTGACGAGAGGGGTGGTCAAGCGGTTTTCATCATGAATGTGGTGGAAACCGAGACGTCCGGAATCGCACATCCAGAGAGAGTTGACCTCTTCGTTTTCACGAGGGGTCAGACGATGGACTTCCTTTTCACGGCTTCCGATCAGAACGTTACAGCCCGTTGCACAGCCGGTACAAATGCTCTTGGTTTCTTTAAGGAACCAAACGCGCATTTTAAAGCGAAAGTCTTTGCTGGTGAGTGCGCCGACGGGACAAATATCAACGGTGTTGAGGGAGTAATTGTTATCGAAACGTTTTCCGGGATAAACGGTAAGCGTCGTATGGCTGCCGCGTTCGGTAAATCCGAGAACATCATCTTTAACGAATTCTTTGGAGAAACGAATACAGCGAGAACACATGACGCAACGTTCGTCATCGAGAACGATGCGCTCGCCGATATCGACATTCTTCGGTTTCTTAACTTTTTCTTCGGTGAAGCGGCTATTGGCTTGGCCGTGTTCAAAAGAATATTCTTGGAGTTTACATTCACCGGCTTGATCGCAGATCGGACAATCGAGGGGGTGATTGATCAGAAGAAATTCCATAACGCCCTTACGGCATTCTTGGACGAGAGGCGATTCGGTGCGGATTCCCATTCCTTCAGAAACTTGAGTGGCGCAACCGATTTGTGGGCGGGGCATCCAAGCGATTTCAGGTTTTCCATCTGCAGCAAGAATAGGCTGACGATTCGCATCCATCTTTGGTGTTCCCATTTCAATGAGACACATGCGGCAATTTCCGACAACGGAAAGCTTAGGGTGATAGCAATAGTGAGGGATATGCTTTTGGAAACGTTCGGCGGCTGCAACGACGTTCATGCCTTTGGGAACTTGTACCCATTCGCCGTCGATTTGCACATTGACCATCGGCGTGTTCTCTACGGGAACGTCGTGGTTGAAGGGATTCTTACAGGCGCAGCTCATCGGGATTCCTCGTTATTTCTTCGCTCCGTTACCAGCGACGGTTTCGAATTCATCTTTAAATTTAGTGACAAAACTTTGAACGGGCCATGAACAAGCTTCTCCAAAGGCACAAATGGTACGGCCTGCGATATTGTCTGCGACATTCTTAAGGACGCCGACATCATTGGCGCTCGCTTTTCCATCCCGAATACGAGAGGTCAATTTTTTCATCCAGAGAGAACCTTCACGGCAAGGGGTACACTGGCCGCAAGATTCGTGGGCGTAAAACTCGGAGAGATTCGCGAGACACTCAGGCATGCTGCGTGTTTCATCCATAACAATCACGCCACCCGAGCCTGCCATCGAACCGATTGCGGCCATGGTATCAAAGTCCATGGGGATATCTTCGAGACGCATTTCAACATCCGCCATCGATCCATCGGCTTGTTTTTGCTTAATCTTGTAGATTTCACCCGCCTTAAGGACTTTTGCAGAAGAACCTCCAGGAATGATGGCTTTGATTTTTTTACCGTCTCGGATTCCACCGCAAACGTCATAGATCAATTGTCCTAAAGTGAGAGCACCGACTTCAAATTCGTAGTAACCCGGTTTTACAACATCGCCACTGACGCAGAGAACGCGTGTTCCCGTGTTATTCGGTTTTCCGAGCTTCGAGAAATTCGCGCCGCCCATTTGGAGAACATGAATAACATTACAAAGGGTTTCGACGTTATTGACGATCGTCGGAGACATGTAGAGTCCGAGCACGGCAGGGAAGTAAGGAGGCTTGATCCGAGGATAAGCTCGTTTTCCCTCGAGAGATTCGATCAATCCGGTCTCTTCACCGCAAATATAAGCTCCTGCGCCACGATGTATGTAGATTTCGAGATCGTAACCTGTTCCGAGAATGTTTTTACCCAGAAGATTTTTTTGACGGGCCTCATCGCAAGCGCGTTCGAGGATCCGGGCGCCTTCTGGAAATTCTCCGCGGATGTAAAGATAAGCGAGCTTCACGTTATTCGCGAAGCAGCTGATGATCATTCCTTCGATCAATTGATGGGGATCTTTGTGAATGATTTGACGATCTTTAAACGTTCCGGGTTCGGATTCGTCGGCGTTACAAATTAAATAAACAGGCTTTGTATTTTTCGTGGGAAAACCGGCTCCTCCACGGCCTCGAAGACCCGATGCCTTAACTTCGGCAACGATCTCTTGGGGTTTCATGGCGATGGCTTTACGAAGGACTTCATAGCCTCCGTTTTTGATATAGCACTCGATATCGTTGGTATAACCCGCGACATCGATGTTTTTGAGAATGAGACGTTTTTCAGCGATCGCCATAAAGCTTTATCCGTATTTTTTGACCAGCTCGTTCGCTTTGTCGTTGGAGACGTTTTCGTAGAAGTCTTCGTTGACCATCAGGACAGGACCTGTGCCGCAAGAGGCGAGACATTCGACGAATTCGATCGAGTATTTTCCATCGGCGCTGACGGCAGGACCGTGGTGGCCATCGCCTTCGATTTTGCAGTTGGTTTTGAGATGATCAAAAAGTTCATAGCCCCCTGCGAGTGCGCAGGAGAGAGTGCGGCAGACTTTGAATTGGATCTTGCCAGCAGGATGTTGGCGGAACATCGGATAAAAGGTGACGAGCTCGTAAACATTGATCGGCTGGAGGTCGAGTTTAGCTGCGATCCATTCCACGGCTTGATTGGAGACATAGCCAAATTGTTCCTGCCAAAGATGGAGGAGAGGAAGCGATGCACTTCTTTTAGAGACGGGATAGTGGGTGATCACTTCATCCACCTTCGCCTCGAACTCTTTGCTGATTTTTACCTCGCAACTCATTGCATATCCCTGTTTTTAGTTGAAAGACCCATCTTTACTCACGACGGCATCGTTGAGAAAAGTGACGGTCACTTTCGCTCCGCGAGATTCGTAATAGTAGGTTGTTTTCTCTAGTAAAGTGAATTGTCCCGTTTCGACTCGATTTGGTTCTCCCAGAATCGCTTTGACCTCTGTCTTTTTCAGACCGATGGTCACTTTGTCGAGATTGATCGCGGTGATCTTTTCGTTTCCACTCTTGGTGCATGCGGAGACTAGAAATCCTCCGATGAGCATCAGCGTTAGAATTTTAAGAATAGAAAATGAAAAGATCTTCATGGCGGTGTGGAGGAACTACCTGTCGCACTCGCCCATGACGAAGTCCAGACTTCCCAGAATGGCGATGACATCGCTCATCATGTGGCCTGGCGTGATTTTGGAGAGAATTGAAAGATTGACGAATGAAGGGGCGCGAATCTTCAAGCGATAAGGGACGCCGCCTCCCAAACTTTTGATGTAGAAGCCGAGCTCTCCCTTTGGATTTTCAGCGCTGAAATAAACTTCGCCCTTGGGAGCATTAATTCCTTCGGTAACGATCATGAATTGATGGATGAGCTCTTCCATTTTGGTGAGAACCTTATCCTTCGTCGGAAGGTAACTTTTTCCGTCTTGGTAAAAGAAGGGGCCTTCTGGAATATTGCTAAGGGCTTGCTCCAGGATTCGGCTGCTTTGACGCATCTCTTCGAGGCGCACAAAATAACGATCATAGGAATCACCGGTAGAACCAATCGGAACATCAAATTGATAGTTTTCGTATCCGAGATAAGGATTTGACTTGCGGATATCGTGATCGACGCCGCTTCCTCGGAGATTTGGTCCTGAGAGTCCGAAGTCAATCGCATCTTCTTTGGTGATGATTCCGACGTCTTTGGTACGGTCGACAAAGATACGATTGCGGGAGAGAAGGTTATCGAGTTCGTCGATCTTTTCCCAGAATTGAGCGACAAAGGCTTTCGTCTCCTCGACAAATCCAGGAGGAAGATCTCGGGTCATTCCGCCGACACGGGTATAGCTCGTGGTGAAACGAGCGCCTGTTAATTTTTCGATGAGGTTGTAAATTTTTTCACGTTCGGTGAAGGTATATAAAAAGACGGTCATTGCCCCGCAGTCCATCGCGAAACATCCAACGCCCAAAAGATGGGCGGAGATACGTGCGAGCTCACAGCAAATCACTCGAATGACTTTACAACGGGGAGGGAGTTCCCATCCCATGAGCTTTTCGACGGCACAGGCATAAGCAACGTTATTCGCGAGAGGGGCGAGGTAATCGAGTCGATCCGTATAAGGAACGAATTGATTATAAGACATGTTCTCTGCAATTTTTTCATCGCCGCGATGAAGATAACCGAGATCAGGATCGGCCTTTGTGACAATTTCCCCGTCCATTTCCAAAAGGATGCGAAGAACCCCGTGAGTACTGGGGTGGGACGGTCCCATGTTTAAAATGAGTTTACCGTCTTCAGCGGCTTGAGCAAAAGCGGCGGCGGTATCCTTTTTTTCGAGTGAGATTGTTTCCATAAGGAGAATAATTAAAGTTTGGGAGCCTTCGAACGAGGTTCACGTTCATCGCTATGCATGGCGTTTGTCGTCACAAAAGGACCGCCTTCTAAAGGAGCCGTACGGGAGAAAGCGACATCGGGAAGTTCGCTTGGTTTACCCTCGAGAGGAAACTCTTTGCGAAGAGGGAAGTAAGGATAGCCTTCCCACATTAAAATACGACGGAGATCGGGATGGTTTTTAAAACGGATTCCCATCATGTCATAAATTTCGCGCTCATGCCAATTAGCGCCTTGGTAGACATGAGTGATGGTCGGTGCTTCAGCATCTTCTTCGACCTTGGCTTTAATGCGAACATGGTTTTTGGCTTCGAGATGATAAAATTCATAAACGATTTCGAAGCGAGGGGACTCATCGGGATAGTCGACGCTACAAATATCCGCGAGATACTTATAGTGATATTCGTCTTTTAAAAAATGAGCAACTTCAGGAATGATCTCGAGATCAACGGAAAGTGTCCATTCCCCTCGGAATTCAACCGGCTGAGAGGTACGTCCTTGGAATCGAGCGGCAATCGCTTGAACAGATTCTTGTGCAGTAGGCATAACGTCTAGGGGGTAAAATTAATTAACCGTTTCTGTGATGAATTGTTTTTCCACTGAATGCTCGCCTTGAATTTTTTGTTGGAGACGCATCAATCCTTCGAGAAGGGCTTCAGGACGAGGAGGGCAACCTGAGATGTAAACATCGACAGGGAGGAGTTGATCGATTCCCTGAAGGGTGGCGTAGCTGCGATACATACCGCCGGAGCTTGCACAGGCACCCATGGCGATGACCCATTTGGGTTCAGGCATTTGATCGTAAATTCGTTTTACAGAGAGAGCCATTTTATAAGTGACCGTTCCTGCAACAATCAAAAGATCGGATTGACGTGGGGAAAAACGCATGACTTCTGCTCCAAATCGGGAGATATCGTAGCGTGAACTCGCGGCAGCCATGAGTTCGATGGCACAACAAGCAAGACCCATCGGCATGGGCCAAAGGGAGTTTTTGCGCATCCAGTTGACAGCTGAGTCGACGGTGGTCATGACCACGTTCCCCTCGACTTTGGAATTATAAGCGATTTCGTCTTTTCCGTGAACCATGGGGCAAAGCTAGTATTCGTCCCCCGTTCGACAAGGAGAAAAAGGGGTGAAAAAGAACTTTTTAGGCTTCAGGAGGAAGCTGAGTCTGAAGGTCCGCGATGAGCGATTTGCGTCTCTCGTCGAGTCCGAGTTGCTTGGAGGCATCTGAAATAAAGTGAACCATATTCAAGAAACCGACTCGCTGTTTGAGCGATAAGTTCGCGGTGGGAAGATTCCATTCCTTGGAAAGAAGGCGGCTTAATTCTTCGTTATATTCCGTGTTGAAACAAGAAAAGAGAATATCGGCTTCCGTTAAAAGAAGGCACTGAGTCGCGAGAAGACGATCTTCACTGTCGACCGGCAGCGCTCGGGTATCGAGATAAGCTTGTCGTGTGGCCGGAACGCC
>JAZKBH010000235.1:0-2751 GCA_040388725.1 Verrucomicrobiota bacterium | reverse complement strand
AGTCCGTTGCGACGATCATTTGCCAGAGACGAGTGACTTCAGGAATACTCCATCCGGAGGCTGTTAAAATCGGGATCGCAATTTCACAGGAGAGAGTTTCCAATTCGTACGCTTTGGAATTATTTCCTCCCGTATGACCGAGATCGTGGGCGGCTGCGGCAACAACGAGTTCGGCGATTCGAGCATTCGGCAGGCGCTCTCTTTTTCCGAGGATATACGAAGAGGCGACCACTTCTGCAATATGATGTTGGTTGTGATAAGAGGGTTGATCGGTCGTCGTTTCGTCGACTTTATCTCCGATCATTTTTCCGCCATCTAAAAGATATTGCTGTTCTTCCGAAAGATGAAGTTTTTCCAGAAGTGAGACGACGAGGTCAGAAATTTTTGGATTCTTTTCGCGGAGAGCATGAACTTCATCGCCGAAGACATCGACAATGGAACGAGGACGATCGACGGTTCCAGTTCCGTCGTCCAAAACGGGAAGTCCTTCGCCGGTTTTATTAAAGCCTTGAATGCTTTTGGTAAGTTGAGCGAGGTCAATCTTACACGTCATCGACATATCATCGTGAGACATAGGCTTCTTTTTTTCTGCGTCTTTAGGCTTTTCGTCTTCTGAGTTCATCAAAGAGGGCTTAATGATTAGGTTAAGGGGTTTTGTGAAGATGGCAAACCCGAATTCGATAAGGATTTCTAATCGCAGTCCTTTTAGTAAATTGTAAAAGTGATATCTTCCCAGTAACCTTCACCCAATTGTTGCTTGAGATTATCATTAAAGGGCTCAAAAGGTCCGGAGTCTCGAACGGCTCGGAGGCATATTTTTTCGAGAATTTCGACCCTCCCATTTTGTTCGGCGACTTGGATATCCCGAATCACTCCGTTGGCTTGAACATAAAATTTAATTTTAATGGCCCCGATCGCGAGAAGGCTCATTTGTTGGTCCACCATGAGATACCAACGAGATCCGATGGTTCGGTACATTTTCGATTTATAGCGACCCAGATCCGTTGCTTTGGCTTCAGGGGAACTCTCACCATTTTCTGCATTTTTTGCGCCGTTGAGTTGGGATTTGTCGCGGGCAAAACTCATGGCGGTAGAGGCTTGTGAGGGTTTGTTTTCAGCCTGTTGTTTGGGAGTTGCCGCAGGGCTGGGGGTCGGTTTCTTTGGAGTATTCTGTGGAAAGAGGGGAACTCCATCTTGAGGAAGTGAAAGGGGAGATTTTTGCTGTTCTTGAGGCGGACTTTGATCGGCGGGTTGGAGTGCAGGGGGTGTTTGAGGAGAAGGAGGTTGAGGTGATGATTTTTGCGGAGTAGGACGTGATGCAGGCGTTTGAAGGTAAGAAAAACTAGAGCGTGGATCACCCGTTTGTTGGGGGAGAGGTAATTCTGATCCAACCCCTTGCTCGCGACTTTTGAGTTTTGTATTTTGATCGGATTCTAGAATGGCATTCGGATTTTCCGTTTCAACGGCTTGTGAGGGAATGGTCGGAATAATAATTTTTTTAAGTGATTTTTCGTTGGGAATCGGAGGGGCGGTATCGGGAAGCATGACAAAGGAGAGAGCAGGGGCTTGGGTTCGATTCTCCTGAGTGTGGAGAGTCTCATGCCAGAAATTTTTTGGAAGAATGCTCCAGAGCGAGAGAAGGAAAAGATGGAGGATAAGAGATGCAAGAATCCACCAACCCATACGATGGGCGGGATGATCGACTTGCTCAGTGATGCTCAAAACCATGAGGTTTTAACTTGGGAAGTTATTCGATTTGCCGCAAGAAGTTTTTATAAAGAATTCAACTTCGCTTTTGGAAATCGAAATTTAAATTCGGTTGAGATGGATTAGATGCCGCCTGGAGTCGTTTGGCGAGGTTGAAAGGCCGTCGTATTGCTCGAAGGAACTTGAGTCGGATCGGTTATTTTTTTATCGCTAATAATCACGTCGCCCGATTTTCCTTGGTCTTTTTGTTCGGGAGTCACGAGTTGAGAGACTAAAAGTTCTTGAGCAGGAATGATGAGAGCGCCGAGCAAGGGAGTGGGATTAATACTTCCATCCGCCATGGTCGAAGAATTACTCACAGTGAGGGAAAAAGTATTATGAATCGAAACCGAGGGAGGGGAAGTGGTACCTGTTATTTTTTGAGTTAATGTGTTTACTTCTTTGGCGGATTGCATTCCTTGAGTCGCTTCCTTTAATAATTCTTTTCCATCCATTTGAGGAATAGAAGCCAGGCCTAAAAAATGCATAAGACCTGTATTGGGGCTGATCGTAGGAATGGTTGAGAATGCAAATTTACCGCTATTGTCCGTTCCTTGCCAGCGACTTTCCGCTGCGGCCAATGACATTTTCCCACTTTTAAAACTCACTTGCGCTTTCGATCCCGTGGCCGAGGCGGTTCCGGCGGGAGTTTTGATTTGGAAATTTTGAGTCATTCCTTTGCGTTTATTGACCTCAGCAAAGAGACTTCCTTTCGTGAGAGAGACTTCGCTTTTACATTCTAATTTTTCTTTGGATTGAGAAAAGGAGGCATCCGTTTGAGGAACGAGTCGAACCGAGTGAAGTCCTCCCATGACGGCGGCGACGGTAGAGTTCTCTCCGGTGGAAACAATGCTTTGAGAGGGGAGGATCATTCCCGAGACGGCACGAGTCTCTGAAGAAGGAGATTGAGGAAGGTGAATCGTGACGGTGCCCACCACTTCAACGAGACGAATTTGACCGATTTCATCACGCCAACAATCGAATTGATCAGTCTCTTATTTGCTG
>JAZKBH010000234.1:9375-12486 GCA_040388725.1 Verrucomicrobiota bacterium | reverse complement strand
CCTTTAACGTCGACGGTGATCTTTTTCGACAAATCGCCATTCGCCACCGCTGTCGTCACTGTCGCAATATTACGGACCTGACCGGTTAAATTACCCGCCATCGAATTCACGGAATCGGTCAAATCTTTCCAGGTTCCCGCAACCCCTTTCACCTTCGCTTGACCTCCCAATTTCCCTTCCGTTCCCACCTCACGAGCCACACGGGTTACTTCAGAAGCGAACGAGCTGAGCTGATTCACCATCGTATTCACGGTTTTCGCTGTTCTTAAAAATTCTCCTTCGAGAGCACGCCCTTCAATTTCCAACGCCATCGTTTGAGTCAAATCCCCTTTCGCCACCGCACCGATCACGCGAGCGGTCTCACTGGTCGGGTGAACGAGATCTCCAATCAGAGCATTCACGGAAGCGATCGAATCCGCCCAAGAGCCACTCACCTCGCCGATCGAAGCACGTTGACTAATCTTTCCCTCTTTACCGACCATGCGGCTCATCCGTTCAAGTTCACGGGACATCTTTTCGTTTCGCTCGACGACATCATTAAAGGCATCCGCAATTTTACCGGCTTTTCCATCCCATCCCACAGGAAGACGAACAGAAAAGTCTCCTTTCTTGAGAGCGGTCAGCGCCGCGAGGAGATACGTCATGCTCATCTCTTCATCCGCAATCGTGATCGGTGAGGGAGAAGGTCGTTTAGAAGAGGATTTTCGATGAGAAGAGGAAGATAAACCTTTTGAATTTCTTTTAGTTTCAGTAACCGCCAACACCGCCGCACCGTTTTTTTTCATAAAATCCTTTTATTGAGAATTCAAGTCAACTCATCCCACCATGAGATTTGATATTTAAATATCTTAAAAACAAGAAAACTGCAACATTATTTTATATAAAGATGAAAAGATGAAATAAATAAATTAAGACATATAATTTTATATATATAAACGAAAAAAACCAAAAAAGAAACTTTAAAAAATTCCTTTCGGATCCCCCCAGATGTGAACTGGATTGAAGAACTAATCTTCACAAAAAAATTAATCTCTTTTGGCAGATAATCTTCTATGTCTGATTAATTCTGCATAAAAAATGCCTTTTCAAGTTAATTCCTTAAATTACTTATTATAAGTTAGTTATAAAACTATTTATTCTCTAGCATGCTCTCAAAAATCATTCAAAATGCAATACATAGTGCAAATTGCAATAAGAATTAAATCTTATTCGAAGCCATTTTTTAATTCATTATTGAGATAGAAAACTTCACCTATTTCGTTCTTTTTAAATTTATTTTTCACTGGATAAAAATATAATTAAAATGAGAACCAACTCTATTGACAACAAAAAATGTGCATATAGTTTTTCCAGTCATATGGCATCAACACAACTCGCAGAATTGATTGTAAAAAATAAAAAATCGTTACTCGATACCTGGGCATCGGAACAAGTAAATGTATTTTCCAAGCAAGGCGCTCTTCACAGCACAGAAGTTAAGACTCAATGTTCTGATTTTTTAGATGCCTTGAGCGAAGGCCTTAAAAAAAGCGATACCCCTTTCTTTCAAAACGCGGCGTTCGATCCTTTGAAAGAAGTGATTACCTCGATTTCAAAATCCCGAGCTCTCCAAGGATTCTCCCCTTCAGAAATTGCTTTATTCATTTTTTCGTTCAAAAAACCGTTCTTCACGCTCATTCAAAATGAATTCAAGGCCACATCTCAAACCGTGGCGTCTGAAATTTTAATTGTCTCTCAGTTGATTGATGATGTTGGAATTTACTCTTTTGAGGCCTATCAAAAAACACGTGAAGAGATTATTAACCGACAAAATCAAGATCTCCTCGAGCTTTCCACTCCTGTTGTAAAACTGTGGGATGGCGTGTTGGCTCTCCCTCTGATTGGAACCCTCGATAGCGCACGCACTCAAGTTGTGATGGAATCTCTCCTCCAAAAAATTGTCGAAACCTCGGCAGACGTTGCCATTATTGATATCACGGGAGTTCCCACCGTGGATACGCTTGTCGCTCAACATCTATTAAAAACGGTCACTGCCGCTCGTCTCATGGGCGCTGAGTGCATCATCAGCGGAATCCGCCCTCAGATCGCACAGACCATCGTTCATTTGGGAGTCAATCTTGGAGATGTGATTACAAAGGCCAGCCTTGCGGAAGCCTTTAAGATTGCCATCGATAAATCAGGGTTAGTCGTTGTGAAAAAAAGTTTAATTAAACACTAATATGGAACGTATTCCCATTTTGCGTATGGGAGAATATCTCTTGGTGACGATCCAGGTGGACATGTATGACCAGCTGGCCATGACACTTCAAGATGATCTCACCAACTGCATTAATAAAAATTCGTCGCGTGGAGTCTTAATTGACATTTCCTCGCTCGAAATGGTCGATTCTTTTATTGGCCGAATGCTCGCTAATATCTCTTCCATGTCTCGAGTCTTAGATGCGGAAACGGTTGTGGTTGGAATGCAACCTGCGGTCGCCATTACTCTTGTGGAACTCGGCATGTCTCTTGCGGGTGTTAAAACTGCATTAAATGTCGAAAAAGGAATGGCACTTCTTCAAAGCGCAGCGCGCGTAGATTTTGAGGTCGATGGTGCCGACGATTAAAACAGCGGATCACCCTCTTCGCGTTGAAGTCGATATCGTTCAAGCCCGACATCTCGTCCGAAAGTGGGCGGAGCAATTGGGCTTTGGAATTGTCGACCAGACGAAGATCGTGACCGCCGCCAGTGAGTTGGCACGAAATACGATTGTCTATGGACGTGGAGGTGAGATGCAATTGAACGCCCTCGAAAATGGGGCGCGCAAGGGATTGGAGCTTATTTTCACTGATAAAGGCCCCGGGATCGCCGATCTCAAACTTGCACTTCAAGATGGATATACCACCGGTTCGGGTTTAGGACTCGGTCTCAGCGGAGCGAAACGCCTCTCCAACGAATTTGAAATTTTTTCAAAAGTCGGAGAAGGAACAAAAATCATCATTCGGCGATGGAAATAGATTTGTGCCTAAATCCATCTCTATTTCCATTACGGAAGCCAATCAAGTTGGTGAAGCTCGACGAGCGGTTCAAAAAATGGCTCTGGAACTTGCGTTTAATGAAAGCGCTGTCAG
>JAZKBH010000234.1:5415-9365 GCA_040388725.1 Verrucomicrobiota bacterium | reverse complement strand
AAATGGGAACCAATCTTTATAAACATTCCAAGCAAGGAGAATTGCTTCTTCGAAAGCTCTGCTCAGGCAACCGCCTGGGGATCGAAATTCTTTCCCTGGATCGAGGTCCCGGCATCCGTGAAATGAACAAGTGTATGGAAGACGGATATTCCACCACGGGAACGAAAGGAAATGGGCTCGGGTCAATCAAAAGACTCTCCATGGTCTTTGATATCTACTCAACCGCTCAAGGAACCGTGATCGTTTCGCAAACATGGAATTCTCTTCCCTCTTCCAATGACCGGTCACTTGAACTTGCCGCAATCTGCATCCCCTATCCCGGGGAAACTCTCTGCGGAGATGCTTGGTCTTCCAATTCATCGAATGCATCCCACACGTTGATGGTGGCTGATGGACTAGGCCACGGAAAAGAAGCCGCTGAAGCTGCTGATTTGGCTGTCTCTCTTTTTGAAGAAAACATCGAGCTGCCTCCTCCTCTTTTACTTCAAAAAATGCATGGAGCGTTACGCTCTACCCGAGGGGCTGCAATTACAGTTGTACAGTTAAATGTCCAAACCCGAAAAATTATTTGTTCGGGGATTGGAAATGTGAGCAGCGGATGTATCACCGGGGAAAATAGTAAAAGCTTCGTCTCCTTGAATGGAACGGTCGGCCATCAAGCTCAACGCTTTCAAGAATTTACTTACGAATGGACTCCCTCTTCCCTTCTTTTTTTTCATTCCGACGGACTTCAAACACGTTGGAAATTTGATGGTTATCCTGGCCTTAAATCTCGACACCCGAGCCTGATCGCCGGAGTTCTTTATCGAGATTATCGTCGAGGAACAGACGATGTGACAGTCGTCGTTGCCCGTGAAAACTCGAGTGGGACTTTCGCATGAAAATTTCACTTTTAGTCGTTCAAATTGCTTATGAGCGGGATGTTGTCCTTTCTCGTCAACGAGCACGTCAAATCGCAGCCCTCCTGGGATTTGAACAACAGGATCAAGTTCGGATCGCCACAACCATTTCCGAGCTTGCTCGAAATATTTTTCAATATGCCAAAAAAGGTAAAATTGAATTTTTCTGCGACGATACGACTTCAGAGTTACAAGTTATTTTAAGCGATCATGGCCACGGCATCCCTCATCTTAAAAAAATCTTGGAAGGCGACTATATCTCTTCGACCGGCATGGGCGTCGGACTCTCAGGGGCTAAGCGCCTCATGGATACGTTTCATATTGAAACCTCCCCGGAGCAAGGAACGGTCATTACCGTCTCCAAGACTCCTCTTCATCCCGCTTCGCTTACAAAAAAGCAAATCACAGCTCTCGTTACCAAGTTAACTCAAAATCATGCAGATGATCCTTTTCAGGAAATCCAACGTCAAAATCAAGAGCTTCTGACGACGATGGAAGAACTTCAACAACGTCAGATCGAACTCGATCAGCTCAATCACGAATTGGAAGATACCAATCGAGGCGTCGTAGCGTTATATGCCGAGCTCGACGAAAAAGCCGATTATTTGCGTCGTGCTTCTGAGATTAAATCACGCTTTCTTTCCAATATGACCCATGAGTTCAGAACCCCTCTGAACTCCATTCTGGCACTTTCCCGTATGCTCTTGGAACGACTCGACGGAGAGCTGACCTTTGACCAGGAAAAGCAAGTGACGTTTATTCGACGAGCTGCCACCGATCTTTCTGAGTTGGTCAATGATCTTCTCGACCTCTCTAAGGTAGAAGCAGGAAAAATTACAATCCGTCCTACCGAATTTGAAATCAAAGATTTGTTCGGAGCCTTGCGTGGAATGCTGCGTCCGCTCCTTTCTCATAACTCGTCGATTCAACTTGTTTTCGAAAACGTCGACAACATCCCGCCCATTTTCACCGATGAAAGTAAGCTTTCTCAAATTCTTCGAAATTTTATCTCCAATGCCATTAAGTATACCGAAAAAGGCGAAGTTCGAATCAGCGCCTCTTATCGTGAAGATAAAACGATTGTCATTTCTGTAAAAGATACGGGTATTGGAATCGCGGCAGATGACCTCGCTCGAATTTTTGAAGAATTTACGCAAATTGACGGCCCTCATCAGAAAAAAGTAAAAGGAACAGGACTCGGTCTCTCTCTTTCAAAAAAATTGGCCGAAGTATTAGGTGGAAATGTCTCTGTTGAGAGCACCCTTCATCAGGGATCAACTTTTTCCGTCACTCTTCCTCTCGTTTATCATCATGAGAGTGAGCCTTTTGCCGCTTCGAAAGATTTAAAACCGATCGATCCGAACCGTCTTCCTGTCCTCATTTTAGATGACAATATGGAGACCCTTTTTATTTACGAAAATTATTTAAAAGGAAGCCGCTTCCAACCCATTCCGGTGCGTACCATCAAACAAGCCCGAGCGATTCTTCAAACCTTAAATCCCTCGGCAATCATTTTAGATATTCTTTTGGGGCAAGAAAACTCATGGGGATTTCTCTCGGAACTCAAACAAGAAAAAAATACACGGAATATTCCAATCTTTGTCATCACAATGGTTGAAAATGAGGCAAAGGCACTCAAATCAGGCGCAACGGCGTTTCATTTGAAACCGATCGAGAAAGATTGGCTTTTAAAACAACTTCATCTCATCAAGCTTCCGCCCTCTTCTAAAAAATTTCTCTTAATCGATGATGATGAAGTCTCCCGTTATATTTTCCGTGGTCTTCTCTCTAATCTTTCCGTGGAGTTATTCGAAGCCGCAGGAGGACATGATGGGATTCAATCCGCCATCGAAAAGAAACCGGATGTTATTTTTGTCGATATCGATATGCCCGATCTGAATGGATACGATGTCATTGAAAAACTCCAAAAAGAAGAGCTCACAAAAAATATTCCGATCGTCTTTTATACTGCCAACATTCCTCTCCCCGAATTTGTTACGAAGTTCCCTTCGATTCGGGGAACCCTTTCAAAAGATCTCTCCTCAGGAGAAACCGCTCAAGCCCAATTACTGGATTTGGTCTCTCAAATCGAAACCAGAAATACAATCGTGTAAATATATGACTGCGAATTCACCTAATACCATTCTCATTATCGATGATAGTGAAGACAAACGATATTTATTTTCACGATATCTTCAGCAAGATGGATTTGAAGTTTGGACGGCGAATACCGCGAGAGAAGGCCTGGAAATGGCTCAAAAAAATCCTTCTCTCATTATGTTGGATATCGTTTTACCGGATATGACAGGCTACGAATTATGCCGGCTCCTGAAAAATGATCCTTTTACGAGTTCCATTCCGATCCTCCACACCTCGGCCACTTTCACGCAAGGAAGCGAAATTGCTTACGGATTATCCGGCGGAGCAGATGGATATCTGACTCAACCGATTGATCCACAAGAATTGACGGCGACCGTCCGTGCATTACTCCGCGTTCGTGCTGCCGAATCCTCTGCCAAACAGTTAGCCGCTCAACTCGAATTAAAAGTGGCGGAGAGAACCGCATCATTGCAAGACGCGATCCGTCAAATGGAGCAGTTCTCCTACACGATTACTCATGACCTACGAGCTCCCCTGCGAGCGATGCAAGGATACAGTAATGTTCTCTTGGAAGATTATGCCAAAGAGATACCTCAAGAAGCGCAAGATTACCTCCAAAAAATTGCTCAAAATGCCGCACGCCTCGACAAGATGATTCTCGATGTTCTTACCTTCACTCGTCTCTCGAAAGAGACTCCGATTTTAAGTAAAATTTCACTTAAAAAATTAGTTCATACCATTATTGAAGACTACCCGGGATTAAAACCGCCTCATGCTAAAATTGAAGTGATCCTGCAACATGATGTCATGGCCAATGAGTCCGGACTCACTCAAGCGCTTTCCAATCTTCTCGGAAATGCCGTCAAATTCGTCGCCCCAGGAGTCATTCCGGAAGTTCGTATTTGGTCAGAAGCTCGTGACAAAGTGATCCGAATTTGGATTGAAGATAAC
>JAZKBH010000234.1:1044-5405 GCA_040388725.1 Verrucomicrobiota bacterium | reverse complement strand
GAATATCAAGGTCGACTCTTTGGAATGTTTGAACGAGTCGTTCCCGATAATCAATACGAAGGAACAGGGGTCGGCCTTGCCATTACCCGAAAAGTGATCGAACGCATGGGAGGAAGAGTCGGTATTGAATCCGATGGCTCTCATGGTACTAAATTTTGGATCCAACTTCAACGCCCAGAGGAAAGCTGATGAACACTCTCAATCCCACTGTCCTTCTCGTCGAAGATAATGAAAATGACATTTTCTTCATGAAACGTATTTTTACCAAAGGAGATTTTGGGTTATCGCTTCAGGTCGTGACTCATGGAAAAGAGGCCATCGATTATTTAAAAGGTAAAGGAAAATACCAAGATCGAGGACAATATCCCCTCCCAGCACTCATTTTCTTGGATTTGAAGCTTCCCTACTTTCAAGGATTTGAAGTGCTCGCTTGGATTCGAACGGAAGAGGCTTTCGCTACGATCCCCGTGATCATTTTGACCTCTTCCATCGAAGATAAAGATCAAGAAAAGGCAAAAATCTTTGGTGTTTCGTTTTTAGTCAAACCACCGACGATTGAGATGATTCTTCCGGTCATTCAGTTTTTAAAAAATAAAAAATAGACGAGGTCGACTAAGATCAGAATCGAGGAAAAATCATCTAAGATTTTTCAGATGATTTTTCGTCAGTCGATTCCACGGTATAAATCAGATACAAGTCTTCGACCTTGGCTCGTGCCCATGGTGTTTTTCTTAAAAACTTGAGACTCGATTGAATACTTGGATCAAAATTAAAACATCGAATATTGATCTGCCGCCCTAAGGTGTCCCAACCGTAATAATCGACAAGAACTTTTAAGATCGCTTCAAGCGTTTTTCCATGAAGCGGATCATTTGCGTGTTGGGAAGACATTGAGCAAACTTTAAAAAGAATTTGAACGAAAACAAAACAATTCGCACAAAAGACAATTTTCACCACGGAGGCACGGAGTTTAAAAGTCATTTTGGCCTTAAAGGCTTTTTAATTGGAGAGGCAGACGCCGTCTGCCTTCCCCGTCTCATGAGGCACAGCGCCTGTGTCCCTCTAACTCAGACAAAAACTCTTTTGTCTTCCTGTTTCCTCCGTGCCTCCGTGGTGAAATTGCTTTTTGTTTTCTCTGAATGCACGATTGATTTATCTCTCCCATTCCCGCTAGGGTCATCCCTTATGAGTACGCCCACCTGCCCCATGTGTGAAATGAATGAAGTTTTAGAGTTTCCTGAAAAATGGGAATGCGTCACCTGTGGGCATGAATGGAACAAACCCCCGGCGCCTTATCAAGGGCGTGTCGTCAAAGATGCTTACGGTAGCATTCTTGCCGACGGAGACATTGTCGCCCTCATTAAAGATCTTCCTTTAAAGGGATCCTCTCAAATTTTGAGAACGGGTGCAAAATCCAAAACCATTAAGTTGGTCGATGGCGATCACGAAATCTCGTGTAAGGTCGACGGAGTCGCCGTCGGGTTAAAAGCCTGTTTTGTGAAAAAAGTCCCGGCTTAAATAGAAATTTTCTATTTCGATAAACAAAAAAGATCTTTTTTCTAAGGTCTTAAACTCGGTTTGGGAACGAAGGCTTTAGGAGCCGTCATCACAGGGATGTTATTCGTTCCCTCTGGAGACTCTTTCTTTTTTGCCGTCGGATTATTCGTTGAGGTCAAAGGCTTTGAGGTCATCACTGCGGGCTCAGGAGGAGGAGCAGGAAGATTTTTATAAAGCAGATAAGGCTTACGCTCCTCCACCCAACGAGCTAATCCGGGTCCCCATGATTCTTGGATCTCACTGGCAGACTTTCCATTTAAAAACATGACCCGATAAGAACTTGATCCATTCAATTTATCGAACATCTCTCGACTCTCTTTATTAGCACGAGCGAGCCCTTTCCAGCTCGGGGTCTCTTCTCGAATGACCTCCAAGACATGAAATCCATAGGACGCTAAACTCCCCTTCGCCTTCGGATCGATATCGATTGCCACTCCCTCATAAAGAACTCCGGCCCATCGCCCTTTTTTAGAACGAAACTGAAATGGCCCCGCTTGTATTCCTGAAATTTTATGAGCATTTAATTTTCGGGCCATACTCGCTCCATTCCAACCTTCATGGGCTGCGACCTGGAAGGGAAATTTTTCTCCGACTCCGGTATCCACTCCAACATCGCCTAAGATACTCGTCGCCAAATAACCTCTTGCCGATTTAATCGTTGGGATATTGGGAGAACTCGAGATCCACTTTAAACCGGTCTCCTCCCAAACCATTTCCCGATACCACCCCTTCATGGGGACTACCGTTAACTTACAAGGTTTTGTCAAAAATTTGACGTTTATCCATTGGGCTAACTCACCAATCGTCAATCCATAGACATAAGGAATATCGTATTGCCCTACAAAAGATTTATACGCCGGAGACAAACGAGGACCTTCGATGCGGTTTCCGCCCATTGGATTCGGACGATCCAAAACCATGACTTCAATCCCTTGGTTTGCCGCCTCCTGCATCACTAATCCAAGAGTACTAATATAAGTATAAGAACGACACCCAATATCTTGCATGTCATAAACCACGACATCCAATCCCTTCATCATTCGAGGCGAAGGTGCGCGAGTCTCTCCATAAAGTGAATGAACCCAGATCCCCGTATTCGATTCCCGGAAGCTTTGAATATACTTCCCCGCTGGAACAGATCCATAAACCCCATGCTCAGGACCGAAGAGCGCATTCAGATGAATACGCTTCTCTTGAAATAGAACCTCTAAAGTCGACTTTCCCTCTCGAGTCACAGCGGAAGGATTCGTCACCAGACCGACGTTTTTATAGAGTAAACCTTGAAAATCCTTTTCCTTCAAAACATCAATCCCGGGCATAACCTCTGCATCCGCGGTCAAGCGCAGCAAAAGCAAAATCACAAGCCCCCAATAGAACATCGGGGCAAGTTAAAGAGAACTTTCGAACGATCCAAGTCAAAATCGACTATTGATTCTCACCATCCACCCCCTATTTCAGGTGAATGCGGTGGATCTCACTCCTCGGGTTATCTCTTATCACTTTCGCGATCGCGGCCACTTCTCCCGACCGTGATCCGTGGTCTTTAATCAAACCTCAGGCTTGGAAGACGCTCGATCTTTATCAAAAAACCATGACGCGGGAGCAGTTTGAAACCTCCCTCCATGACGTTTTTGACCCTTATCATGGCTTTCCTCCTTTTACGCAATGGAATCAAAATACGCTTTCCATTTTTGAAGACCCTGCCCACAAAGTCCCGGCTTATACTCTTGAATTTGCTCCTTCGCTCAATGAAGTGAAACCTCATCCACGTCTCTGGCGGACTCCTCAAGAATTTTCCAATAAAAAGGCCCCCGGAGCCCCTCCACTCCAAGGTCTTAAAATCGCCATTGATCCGGGACATATCGGGGGAAAATGGGGTCCCCTTCAAAACCGTTCTGTCGTCTATCCCGGACTCGGAAGACTTCAAGAGGGTGATATGAATATCATCACCGCCAAGATTCTCAGGCAAAATTTGGAAAAATTAGGAGCGGATGTTTTTCTCACCCGTGAAAATACGGAGCCTGTCACCACACTTGCCATCGACGACTTCAAAGAACCTGCGCGGCTTCGGATTTATAAAAAATACCCGGACCTTGAAAAAAAATACAGCCACCTTCTTCTCAATGATCAATACGCTCGACTCGGTGAAAAATTAGAATTCGTGACCCAATTCCTTTTCTTCCGCATTGGCGAAATCCGATCGCGAGCCCATAAAATGAGAACTTTATTCCAACCGGACATCACCGTTGTTCTCTACATTAATGCGACTCCGAGTAGCGGGCATGGAAACACCGTCGGCGTGAATCAAAATATTTTATTTATTCACGGTTGCTATACTCAGGAAGAAGCCGCAGATCCAGAACAACAAGTCCGAATGCTTTACAAAGTCTTAGACCGTGGGACGGGAACGGAACAATATGTCGCGGAACGGATTGCCAATGCTTTTCAACGAATCACAGGACTTCCTCCCGTCCCCTATGGAGACTCTAAGACTTCGCGGCAACTCTCAAACAATAAATATGTGGTTGCTCGGAATCTTGCCGCAAATCGAGAATATGATGGTCCTGTAGTCACGACAGAACCGTTTTTTATGAATAATAAGTATGTCGTTCGCCGACTCCTTGCCGGAGATTATGAAGGAACCCGAACTTTCCTCGATAAAAGCTTCACGAGCATCTTCCGTGAATACGCACAGGCGGTGACCGATGGGCTCGTCGATGCGTATAGCAACAAGACCCCTTAAAAATTTCTGCGAGCTCTTTCAAAACTCTATGCCTGCTCTCCTTAAAACCATTCAATTTCTT
>JAZKBH010000234.1:0-1034 GCA_040388725.1 Verrucomicrobiota bacterium | reverse complement strand
GAAAATGGACTTCATCGAGGCGCTCAACTCGCCCTCTCACTTCATGGGAAAAATTTAAAATCGATTGTAATCGGCGAATCCTCTCCCGGTCATCCGATGAGCCGCGAGACACTCAATCTCTGGCTCTCGACGACCAAACCGATCTCAGCCGTTCTTCTTGCTCAACTGAAAGAAAAAGGAGAACTTTCGTGGAACGATCTCGTCGCTCGATTTATTCCCGAGTTTGCTCAGAAAGGAAAAGAGCCGATCACCCTTTGGAATCTCCTCACTCACACCGGTGGCTTTCGAGGAGCCGATGCGATGTGGAATCCTGAGCCTTGGGATCTCATCATCGAGCGAATTTGCAACACTCCACTCGAACCGCGATGGGTCGTCGGAGAAAAAGCTGGTTATCATATTTCCGGAAGTTGGTTCATTCTCGGTGAAATCATTCAACGGATTACTCAAAAACCATTTCAAGACCATGTGCGAGAGGCACTTTTCGTTCCGCTCGGAATGGAAAACTGTTGGATCGGAATGCCTGAGTCCCGCTATCATCAATACACCTCACGTCTTGGAACGATTGAAGTCACTGAAAAACAACCGACCGTCCCTCATCCTCATTTTAATACTCAAGACGCCTGGCTCTTCTGTCGTCCTGCGAGTAATGGACGCGGACCGATGGAAGAACTTCTGCATTTTTATGAGATGTTAGACCAAAAAGGAACTCTCCATGGCAAAACGGTACTTCAACCCGAATCCGTTCTGGATCTTACGCATCGCCATCGTATCGGGATGTTCGATCATTCCTTCCGTCAGAATATCGATTGGGGACTCGGCTTTATTCATGACTCCAAAGAGAATGAAGGAGGGCATCTGGTTTACGGATTTGGCCCACATGCAACGAGAGAGACCTTCGGACATAGCGGATCTCAATCCTCCTCCGCTTTTCTGGATCGAACTCATGGTCTGGCCGTGGCTTGGTTTTGTAATGGAATGCCCGGAGAACTCCTTCACCAAAAACGGGCTAAAGATTTAAATGCGTGTCTCTATGA
>JAZKBH010000233.1:28718-29937 GCA_040388725.1 Verrucomicrobiota bacterium | reverse complement strand
GTCATAGGCCAAACGATAGCCTGACTCTTGAGGGAACCAAGAAATTTTGTGAAGGAAATGAAATAAAGACATTTCCTCACGCAACGACACGACGACGCTACGTCAAAAAGTTTTTATAGTTTAAAAAGACCAGTGAAAGTGATTTGGTTTTAATTAAAATTGTTTCTGCGTTGTGTCGTCGTGTCGTTGCGTGAGTCCAATGTCTTTTTCTTTTACAGCATGAAGAAGATCGACGTAAAAATCACGAAGCTTTTGGCGAAGGGGAATGCCTTTTTGATGAATTCTTCGTTGAGATTCGATATATTCCAATTTTCCTTCAGGCGTTTCAATACGGATTGGCTCGATCTTCCATTCCCGAAGATCGTAGGGACTTGCTTGCATGTCGATAAGACGTGCATCCATCGCCAACTCGAAAGCTTCCAAAATCCATTGGCTCGGAGTCCAGGGATAAAACTTATAGGCCCACTTGTAGAGGTCCATATTCACATGGATGCACCCCGGTTGTTCGAGATTAAATCGGTTGGCTTTACTGGCATCATGGCGGTTTAACGGACGGGCTTCTGGCGTATAAAATCGGAAAGCATCATGGTGAGTGCAGCAAAGGCTTTGAGATTCGACGAAGGCGGCGAGGTCGTCTGGTGACATTCGGAGCGGAACTCCGGTGTGACGAGCTTGATCAATCCGATAGACCATGGCCCATTCGTGGAGTCCATAGCATCCATATTGAGGGGCTCGATCGAGAGTGATTTTCAGAAATTGAATCATCCATCGAAATGAATCCATTCGATGAGCGGGAAAATTTTCCAGACTGAGTTGGATTCCGTTTTCAGATGTCATCCAGCCTTCGATTCCTGGGAAATCGGAGGGAGAGGCTTCCAGAAGTGTGGTTCCCCATCCCGGGCTCCAACGTTCAAGAAGGGAGGCCCGAAAGCTATAATAGTCGAAAAGAAAATCTCGAGTCGGATGCTTGATTTGATTGAAACGTCTTTCGCGATGAGGGACCGTCCAACCCGAAACTTGTTCTCGATAGGATTCACGCTGATTTTGCCAATCAGCTTTGGAAAGGATCAGGTTCATGGAGAATTATTTTTTTCGGGCCTTCATGAGATCGATACAAAGCCGGATGCAAATGAAAGTTAAAAGAAGGGAGGCAAGAACGGCTATGTTTTTACGGATATGAAAACGAGAGAGAAACATGACCGAGATGCCAAAAAATCCA
>JAZKBH010000233.1:26978-28708 GCA_040388725.1 Verrucomicrobiota bacterium | reverse complement strand
CCGAGCATGACGCCACGAAGCTTGGCTGCCCAAAAGAGAAAAAGAATGAGTCCAATGCAGATAAGAACCAACGACATGCGAAGAGATTAAACACACAAAATCAAAAACCAAAAGACAATGTCTCACGCGACGGCGCTACGACACGACGTTTAAAACCATTCTTTATTTTAAAACAAACGACTTTGATTTTCTGGGGATCTCTGTAGATGACTTGTATTTCTAGCGTTGTGTCGTTGCGTGAGACATTCTCTTTTCTGCCGTATTTCTCTTGTGATTGGGGATAAGTCTCCGTTATTTTGTGCGGATGACCTTCACCACTAACGATTATCACCTCGATCCCGGGGCGGTCACTCGTTTATGGATGCAGTGCAAGGCGGGTGAACCCCAGCGTTTAGATGTGACGCAGCTCCTTTCGGATGATTCTTTTCAACAACTTGGGCAGCTCTTGGCTCGTTTTCCTGATCTGACGGTGACACTGAAAGATCTTACCGATCGAGCCTGGACTCTCCAGTTTCTTCGGTTTTTTCCTCAAATCCGCGCACTCCATCTCAAGTGTGTCTGGTCGCTCGATTCTTTGGACCCTATCGCAAATTTAAAAGAGTTATCACAATTGGAGTTAGGATCTGTTTTAAGTAAGTCTATTTCTTTGGCTCCTTTAGTTGTGCTTCCGAAGGTGAAGTCACTTCTAGTCACCGGAAAATGGGGAGAGATTTTTCACTTAGGAAAGCTTCAAACTCTAGAAAGAGTCGTTTTAAGTGGTTTTTCCGAAGGGAAATTTGAGTTTATCGCCGGGCTACCCAAACTGAAAGAGTTGGAGGTGATCGACTCGACTCTGAAAGATTTGAGTTCACTCTCCAGTCCGAGTGTCTCCTCTCTGCGTTTAGCGAACCTTCGAAATCTTACCGACTTGGAATGGATCACAGGTTTCCCCCAATTGAATCAATTGAAACTCAAAAGCCTTCCCAAAGTCGATCGGTTGCCTCCTCAAAGCTTTTTGGATCAGTTGGATTCCTTCAGTGCGACCCATTTAAAGACCGCGGGAATCCGGAACACCGTCGAGCTTCAGAAACCGAAAGAAGAGCTCTTTTCATTTTAAAGCCATAAAGGCATTTTCTCACGCGACGACACTACGGCGCAACGGTAGCAATGCAACTTTCTCACTGAAAGACCCAGAACATCAAAGTCGTTTGTTTTAAGATAAAGAATGGCTTTAAGCGTCGTGTCGTCGAGTCGTTGCGTGAGAGAAGTTTTTTTGCCTTTAAATGACGGATGAGGGATAGCTTGCCAAACGGAGAAGATTTCGCTCAGGTCATTAAATGCCCTTTACTAAATTAGGCCTTCCACAAGAAATTTTGCACAATCTTGCGAAGCTCGGCTTTCAAAAACCGACTCCGATCCAAGAGCAAGCAATCCCTTTACTTCTTGAAGGCAAAGATCTTCTCGCCACTTCCCAAACGGGAACGGGAAAAACCGCTGCGTTCGGTTGTCCTGTCGTTTCACGTCTTCTCGCTGGAAAACGGACCGGAATTCGTTGTCTGATTTTGGAGCCAACCCGTGAGCTGGCTCAGCAAGTGGAAGTCGCGCTTAAAACCTATTGCGCAGGAACTCCTCTTCGTGTCTCCGCTTTCTTTGGGGGCGTCGGTTATGGTCCTCAACGTCGTGCACTTCAAATGGGAGTGGACATTGTGGTGGCGACTCCCGGTCGCTTAGAAGATTTTATCGATCAAAAC
>JAZKBH010000233.1:19160-26968 GCA_040388725.1 Verrucomicrobiota bacterium | reverse complement strand
AATCCGTTTGAATGCGGTTGAAATTCTGGTCGTCGATGAAGTCGATCGTATGCTCGATATCGGCTTTTTACCTGCCGTGAAGCGGATCGTTCAGAAATGTCCTCCTTCCCGCCAAACGATGGTCTTCAGTGCGACCCTCGCTGGTCCGATCAAAGACATCGCCATTCAGTCCCTTAAAAAAGACCATGGTCACATTGCGATCAAATCCGAGAAGAGTGTTGCTGAGACGATTGAGCATTCTTTGTACTCGATTAATTCCGAGCAAAAATTTGATTTCCTCGCGAAGCTTCTCGATACCTTGGGTCATGATAAATTGATTATTTTCACACGAACCAAACATGGTGCCGATAAAGTCTCTCGTAGCTTGGCCCGCTTAGGACATGCGACGACCGAACTCCACTCGAATCGTTCCCAACGTCAACGCGAGCATGCCTTGATGGGATTAAAAAACGGCAAGTACCGTGTTCTAGTCGCGACTGACATCGCAGCTCGTGGAATTGATATTCGCCAAGTTTCCCACGTCATTAATTATGATGTTCCTGAGCAACCTGAAGATTACGTTCACCGTATTGGTCGTACCGGCCGTGCAGAGGCGAGTGGGGATGCGCTCACGCTTGTCACTCCAGAAGAAGAACGGAAGATCGTAGGAATCGAACGACTTTTGAATCAAACGATTGCTCGTAAAAAATTGGATGATTTCCCTTATAAAGTTGCCCCTCGTATGGAAACAGGACGAGGCAGCGGTGGTGGCGGTGGGAGTCGAGGCGGATTTTCCCGTCCTCAACGTTCCGGCGGCGGCGGTGGATTCAAAAAGAATTTCCGTCCCCGTGATGACCGTGCTCCACGTGCACCTCGCGGAGATCGTTTTGAAGAGGGCCGTCCTTCGGCACCTCGCGGCGCCCAAGAAGATTTTCGTCCCGGTCGTCCAAGTGGCGGCGGCGGACATAGTTCGCATGCAGCACCGCGTCCTCCTCGCGCTCATCGTGAAGATGGCGCTCCTTCCTCACGTCCTGCAGGCGCTGGTCGTCCTTCAAGTTCAGGCCCTCGTAGTTCCGGTGGCTCAAGCCGCCCGAGCGGTGGTGGCGGTGGAGGATTTAAGAAATCCTTCGGTCGTCCTCCTCGTCGGGATTAAGTCATTTAAAGCCAGTTCTCGCACAACGACACAACGACTCGACGTGGTTAACGGACGAGTCGTTTGATGCCGTTTTTGAGATAGGCTTCCCCAAAGTTAATCAGAAGTCCGAGTTTTAATCCGGTAAGCGTCAAATAAGTCAGGACTTGTTTCGCGTGAACCGGGGCGGTCTTTTCGACAGATTTGAGCTCCACAATAAAAAGATCATTGATGAGGAGATCCACTCGAAATCCTTCATCGAGTTTGAGGCCTTCATAGTCAATGGGAATAGGATGCTGTCTTTTGACCGAATAGCCATTTCTCTCAAGGTCCTTTTGTAAAAGAATCTCATAAACAGATTCTAGAGCATTTTCGGTTTAAATGGTCGCACTCAAGTTGTCTTATTTTCTTCTACGGGAGGGCAGGCTCTCCCGAGCCGCCTCCCTCAATACAGAGGCGGATGAGGACATCTCGCTCTCCCGTTAAAAGCGACAAGCTCTATCGAAAATGCTCTAAAAGTCCCGGCCCTAATGCCCGATGGATTTTAAATGCACTGTCGAGGACATCGGTCGCTATTTTCTCAATATTTGTTTCCATGTAGTCGCAGTGGGAGTCTACCTCCCACTCGTCAACCACCGGAAAAACCAGCAAAAAAGACGTGATTCGAATGAGTCGCTCGCAGACAAAACAGTAAGCGATCTCTTTGTGTCGTCGTGTCGTTGTGCGAAACGCTGACTTTATAAATCCATGATGGCGATGCCGGGATTCTCGATGAATTCTTTGATTCGGACGAGGAAAGTCACGGCGCCTTTTCCATCGACCACGCGGTGATCATAGGAGAGGGCGAGGTACATCATGGGGCGAATTTCCACGCGGCCATTGATGGCCACGGGACGTTCTTGGATCGAGTGCATTCCCAAGATCCCACTTTGAGGGGGATTGATAATCGGAGTGGAAAGAAGTGATCCGAAGGTTCCGCCGTTCGTGATGGTGAAGGATCCTCCTTCCATGTCGGGAAGGGTCATTTTTCCATTACGCGCTTTGACCGCATATTCTCCAATCGATTTCTCAATTCCGGCGAAGCTGAGTTGATCGGCATTCCGGATAACAGGGACCATAAGTCCTTTTTCGGTCGAGACGGCAACGCCGATATCATAGTAATGATTTTCAACTAATTCATCATTTTCGATTCGTGAATTTAAAGCAGGAATTTCCTTGAGAGCCGCGGTGGCGGCTTTCACGAAGAAAGACATGAATCCGAGTTTGATACCATGTTTGGATGTGAAGCGGTCCTGAATCTTTGTGCGAAGCGCCATGACCGAGGACATATCAACTTCATTGAAAGTGGTGAGGATCGCGTTCTCTTGTTGAGCCGCGAGAAGACGTTCGGCAATTTTCCGACGAATCGGGGTCAATGCTTTGCGTGTTTGGCGAGGGCCGCCATTGTTCACCGCAGGGGCTGCGCTTGTTCCTGCCGAAGGAGAATGACCGAGAACATCTCCTTTGGTAATACGGCCCCCTTTGCCTGTGCCGGGGATCTCTGCGGGATTGACGCCTTTGTCCGCCACGTGGAAACGGGCAGCCGGAGTGAGTGTTGCAGGTTCCGATGCAGCTTTCTTTTGAGGAGCGGCAGCGGGAGCAAAAGCAGCCGACGCGACAGCAGCAGGTGCTGTTGCAGCGACGGCGACTTCAGCAGGAGCAGCGACACTGGTATCAATCTGAGCAACGACTTGGCCAATTTGGATCGTGGTTCCTTGAGGAACGAGTTGTTTGAGTTGACCGGATTTTTCTGCAAAAACTTCAGAGGTCACTTTATCCGTCTCGACTTCAAAAAGGACTTCGCCTTCTTTAACGTATTCACCATCTTTTTTGTGCCATGCGCCTAAAACGCCAGAGGTGATCGATTCGCCGACGGAGGGGACTTTAACTTCGAGTGACATAAGGTTTCCTTTTTTCCTGAATTCTTGTTTTGAGAATGATGAATTATGCGATTACGCTTTTTGAAATGCTTTTTGAACGAGGTCCGCTTGTTCGAGCTCATGAACTCCATGATATCCTGTAGCAGGACTGGAGGACTCGTCTCGACCGATGTATTGGATCTCTTTTTTGAAGAGGGCTCGTAAGCGAGGTTCCATGAAGGACCAGGCACCCATGTTGACGGGTTCTTCCTGACACCAGATAAATTGATCCGCTTTCGCATGTTGAGCGACAATGGACTTTAATTTTTCGGTATGGAGCGGGTACATTTGTTCGATTCGAATAATGGCGGTATCCGTCACATTGTTTGTTTTTTGATAGTCTTGAAGATCGAAGAAGACTTTTCCTGTACAGAAAATGACGCGTTTTGCATTTTTCGTGACGGTTGGATCGGGGAGAATTTCTTCGAAACGTCCGGTCGAAAGTTCATCGATGTTCGAGACGCAACGTTTATCACGGAGCAATCCTTTTGGAGTCATGATGATCAACGGCTTCTTTGTCTTGCGCAACGCTTGGCGGCGTAGGATGTGGAAGTATTGAGCAGGGGTTGAACAATTGGTGACAATGATATTGTCTTCAGCACAGGCTTGAAGGAATCGTTCAAAACGGGAGCTCGAATGCTCAGGGCCTTGTCCATGATAGCCGTGAGGAAGAAGAAGGACGATATTCGACTTCGTTCCCCATTTCGTTTCGGCGCTCGTGATATATTGATCGATAACAATTTGGGCGCCGTTTATGAAGTCCCCGAATTGAGCTTCCCACATGATGAGAATCTCGGAGTAATTCAAGGAGTAGCCGTAATCGAATCCAAGAACTGCATACTCGGAGAGAGGACTGTTATAAACACAGTAACGCTCTTGGTCCGCTTGGATGTGCATCAATGGAATGTAGCGATTCCGATTCGTTGCATCATAAAGAACCGAGTGACGTTGGCTAAAGGTTCCTCGTCGACAATCCTGACCGGAGAGACGAATAGGAATTTTTTGAACGAGAAGTGATCCGAAGGAGAGCGCTTCCGCCATCGACCAATCGAGAGGACTCTTTCCTTCCGCCATTTGGCGACGTTGATCGAGCCATTTGATGAGCTTAGGATTGACGTTGAAATTTGCGGGTTGAGCCGAGATTGCAAAACCGATCTTACGAATCGTTTCTGCGGGAACAGCGGAATCAAACGATTGAAGAATCTCAGGCGATTGAAGGGGAGGACGGATAAATGGTTTAAAATCCTTATTTTCTTCCTTCGAATGATTCAAGGCAATCGTCAGACGGTTTTCAAAACTCTTTTTATATTCTGTGACCTTCTCTTCGGAGATCTGATTTTTTTGAATCATCTCTTTCATCAAGACATCACTCACCAGAGGATGTTTATCAACATTTTGATAGAGAGTCGGTTGGGTAAAGTTCGGTTCGTCCCCTTCGTTATGGCCGTGACGGCGATAACAATAGAGATCAATAATGACATCTTTTTTGAACGTTTGACGGAATTCGAGAGCGAGTTCGATCGCGCGAATCGCTGAGACGGGATCGTCACCGTTCACATGGAAAATCGGAAGATCGAAGGATTTCGCGAGAGCCGTACAATAAGTCGCGGAGCGGGAATCTTTCGGAATCGTGGTAAAGCCGATTTGATTATTGATGATGATATGAATGGTTCCGCCGGTGGCATACCCTTCGAGTTGGGACATGTTGAACGTCTCAGCAACAACGCCTTGTCCGATGAAAGCCGCATCACCATGCATCAGAATTGGAATGACTCGGCTGCGTGTCTCTGTGTCATTGAGAAGACGTTGCCACGCGCGGGCTTTCCCTTCGACGATCGGATTAACGGTTTCCAAATGACTCGGATTGGGAGCGAGCGTCACGCCGACTTGGCTTCCTGAAGATGTAACGACGGATGAGTCGTAACCGAGGTGATATTTAACATCCCCGTCTCCGACATTCGTCGGAATGGTGAGTCCGGCAAATTCGGCGAAAACTTGTTTAAAGTCTTTTCCGAGAATATTCGCCATGACATTGATACGGCCTCGATGTGCCATTCCCATCACGAGTTGGCTGACACCGAATTTCTGACAGTTTTCGAGAATAGCATCAAGCATCGGAATCAAGGTTTCTCCTCCTTCGAGAGAGAAACGTTTTTGACCAACGAAACGGGTATGGAGAAAGCGTTCGAGTTGTTCGGCGTCGATGAGTCGATGAAGGATTCGTTCTTTTTTGGAGACCGTGAGATCGTCTCGGGTCGATTCAACGCGATCGCGGACCCAGCGACGCATGCCGAAGTCTTGGATATGCATATACTCCGTCGCGAGATTGCCACAGTACGATTCTTTTAAAATGCGAAGAATATCACGAAGGGTACGGCGACCTCCTCCTGCGAGTGTCATGCTATCGAAGGTGGTATCGAGATCGGCTTCCGTGAATTTAAAGTTATGAAGATCGAGATCGGGAAGTGTCGATTTATTAAAGCCAAGGGGATCAAGATTGGAGATGCGGTGGCCCAAGGTGCGGTAAGCAAAAAGGAGATCGTGGATCTTTCCCTGTTTGAGCCAGTAGTCAGGAGTCTCTCCCGCAGGTGCAGCGGTTGATTTACGTGGCGAAGAGGGGGATGGAGCATGTTGGCATCCGAGGCTGAAGCCTTCAAAGAAAGAACGCCAGGTCACATCGACGGACTCAGGATTCGTTCTCCATTGCTCATAGAGTTCCTCAATCAGAGTTCCATTATCCCGGTGCCCGAGGGTACCGAGAGGAACAGTGGTTGATTTTTCAGAGGCTTTGGAGCCTAAACGTTTAGCGTCGGTGGAAGAGAGATCGGATGGCTGGATACTCATAAATAGAGCTAATAGTATCCTTTTTTCGAGGGGAGATGTCAAACTAGAGGAGAATATTTCCTGTAGCGAGGAAATCTAATAAGTTATTCTAATGGATTATTTTGAGGTCAAAAAACTGAAATTATACATAACTTATTGGTTACTAGCTTATTAGGGCTAATTTATTCCATAGATAAAATTCATAACAATTCCAATTTTTTTCATCTTTCTTTTATTGGGAGAGAATGTTTAAGAAAATAAAATTGGTTTTTCGACGAGTTTTGACTTCACTGTAAAGGAAAAAATCGTTTTTTGATTCGGAATAGAATCAAAAGAAATCGTTCCTCCCATGCTCTCGACGAGGCGTTTCGAAATCGAAAGGCCTAAGCCTGTCCCTCCAAAGGTACGGGTCACCGAAGAGTCTGCTTGGACGAAAGGTTGGAAAAGTTTCTTTTGATTTTCCGGTGAAATTCCGATCCCCGTATCTTCCACTTCGAAGTGGATTTCGTCCGGTGCTGAGAGAGAGATTCGAAGTTCGACTTTTCCCGCGGGCGTGAATTTCACGGCATTATTGAGGAGGTTGACGAGGATTTGACGAAGACGAAAACTATCGATCATCCAAATCTGATTGGCTTCGGGGGAAATCTGATACGTGAGCAGAAGGTTTTTTTCTTTCGCTTTTAATGAGGTCATTTTAATCGTCTCTTCGACCAAGGGAAGAAGAGATGCTGCCCCGGTGTTTAAGGTGAGCTTTCCCGCTTCGATTTTAGAATAATCGAGGATATTATTGATTAATTCCAAAAGGTTTTCGCCACTGCTCAGAATCGTTTTTGTGAATTCTTTTTGTTCTGAATTCAGCGGAGTATCTTCGAGTAACGAGGTAAAACCGATGACTCCGTTCAAAGGAGATCGGATTTCATGACTCATCATGGCGAGAAAGCTGCTTTTGGCGCGATTGGCTGCTTCCGCTTCTATTTTGGCGATTTCAAGTTGGTTGGTGGTTTGGATGATGGAAGATCGAAGTTTGAATCCGAAAGAGAGAATAAACCCGAGTCCGGCCGCGAGAAAGAGATAGATGAGAGTTTCGACATACCTTTGTTTTCTCTCAAATTTTTGAATATCCGCTTTTTCTCGGATGAGCAATGTATTCCGAAAACGATCAGACTCCATGGCAAAGTCTTGGGAGGCAGGGGTAAATTTTTCGTTATACAGGTGGAGCGCTTGCTTTCGATCTCCTCTCAGAAATGTTGAAACTAACTGTTGATCGGCGCGAATAAATTGATCCAGGGAATTAGCAAGTGAAGAGGAGATTTCAAAAACGGTCGGCGGTAGAGTGTTGGTTTTTTGAATAAGCCGATTGTTTTGCTCGACGAGTTGTTCTATGGAATCGATTTCATGTTCATGAAAGAGCTCTTTAATGGTGGTTTGAATCTGAGAGTTTTGGTTGTCCAGCATCGAATAAATTTGGTTATTGAGCTCATGTTGCTGATGGATTTTTTGAGTGGTATTTTCGGTTCTCCAAAGCAAATAAGAGAGACTTCCGGTCGTCAGAAACGCCGCGAGTAAGACAAAGCCGACGAGGAGGGTAAGCTTAGAGGAAATGGACATGGGGTTAGGGCTCAAGGGTGTTCAGCTGCGACGCGTTGAGTCCCACAACGATGGATCCGATAGGCTTTTGATGATCGAGCACAGGGAAGGAGACTTGAACCTGCTGAATGCCGGTCGACTCGTCCATTTCCAAAGAGCCAATCCATGTTTTTCCTGTCATTGGGATTTCATGTTTCGTTCTTCCTTTGTGGCACCACGAGGAGGTTTTCTCATAAAAACAGACTTTTCCGCCGTCGGCGCCTGAGATGAATAGTTCACTGACGGACTTATTGGTCTTGGTTTTCAGATAAGAAACCAGGTTATTTTTA
>JAZKBH010000233.1:9223-19150 GCA_040388725.1 Verrucomicrobiota bacterium | reverse complement strand
TCACGATCGGATCGAGCATGCTGAGATTTTTCCACTTCTCATTGCTCATGGTTGCAAGCGTTGGATTGGCGGATGCGGTCTTATTATAGTTTCGAACGGCGACAACGACCTCGGGATCGCTTCCTAAAAAGAGAAGGTTTTGAAGTTTCGCTTGAATTTGAGATTGCTGCTCCACAGAGGAGCTTTCCGCAAATAAAGGATGAATGCATAACACTCCTGCGACGAGGAAAAGAGAGAGTAAGCACTTCATAAAGGGATGAATGCGTCTTAGTCTATCTTGTGCTTCGCAGGGCACAAGAAATCTTGGGAAGGGTCTTTTAGACTTTGGGCGGAGTCAATGTTAGCCAGCCGCTTTTGAAGTAATCTTCGATTCCTTTTTCCAAAGTATACTGCGGTTCGGTCTTCAGCTCTTTTTTGGTCTGAGTGAGATCGGCTTCGGTGTGAGGTTGATAAAAAGGATACGGATTATCAAAGTAATCCGCTTCGATCTTCAGATTCAAGACCTTATTCAAGGTCTGGATGATATCATTGAAGGATCGTGGTTTTCCTGAGCCCGCATTGTAGACTCCGGATTTTTTAGCTTTGGTAAAACCGGCGATTGTAAATTCGACGATATCTTTTACGTAAACGAAATCCCGTTTTTGTTCTCCATGCTTGAAGACGCGGGGGCTTTTGCCTTGAAGCATTTGATGGGCAAGTTGGTAAGTCATGCTTGCGGCTGCTTTTTTATGGGTTTCACGAGGCCCGTAGACATTAAAATAACGAAGTCCCACGACTTTCTGGGTCGGATGCTCGCGTAGAAATTGAGCGGAAAGATTTTCAAGTTGGACTTTTGAAAATCCATAAACATTTGCCGGTTTGCGTGGATCAGAGAGACGGTTGACTCCGGCGGCAATGCCATACGTCGCTGCGGAGGAGGCATAAACTAACGATGTTTTTTTACCCGCGATAAATTTTAAAATATGACGAAGACTTTCGACGTTATCATAGGTCTGCTTGTATTGGTCGTGCTCGGTCGTATCGGTGATGGAACTGAGATGAAAGATGGCATCGAAAGTCGTTTTACCAAAGAGTTCGGTGAGGCAAACTTGAGAGAGATCTCGTGCAATAAAATCGCCTTTAAAGCCTTCAAGATTGCGAAAATGGCCGGAGCGAAAGTCATCAATGACAATGAGATCATGTTTCGGAAAACGCTCTTGAAGCGTGAGTGCGAGATTGGAGCCGACAAACCCGGCGCCGCCAGTGACGAGAATCTTTTTAGCCATGCGAAAAAGTTAAATGGTGTAAAAGTAAAATGCAATGAAAGACCGATTAACCGCAAAGGCGCAGAGGTTCGCAAAGAAAGATATTTATATTTTTTAAAGCAAAGAAAAGGACTTTTAGTATTTTCCTTTGCGAACCTCTGCGCCTTTGCGGTTAATCGGTCTTTTGTGTTAATGGATTTTTTTACTCAGTGCTCGAGCCCAATGTTTTTTTCATTCCTTCGATGAGATCCTTTTTCTCTTCATCGGTGAGTCGGGATTCGGGGTGAAGGAGTTTATAATTCAATAACGGCATTTTTTCTTTTCGAATCTGATGAGCAATTTCATCCGGCTCTGCATGATCGGGGATCGACACATTCATGGCCTCACGAGCCTCTTTCACATGATTGAGGGTGTACCAGGAGACAGGTGCGACATGGCTATACCAAGGCCAAATGGTTTGGTGGCTATGGCAATCGGCACAGGCCCGGCGAAAAAGAGTTTCGGTGCGAGGGGAATCCCAGGGAACAGAAGTTTTTTCAGGAGGATTCGTGAGATCAAGAGGGATAAACTGAATTCCGATCATGAGAAGTAATCCCACGATGGAAATTTTGATGAATCGACTTCGGCCCATGTTAAGGGTGTTCGGCACGATAAGCTTTGTGCCCTTCTTTTTGGTATTGTTTCAGAAGGTCAAATTGCTTTTGGGCTTCAGGCCAGTTGGAGGCTTCGAGCGTTTGAATCATCGTCTCGAGAAGAGCGATGCTTTGATCGATTTGTTTTTGATATCCTTGCACAAATTCAGCTCGTTTTTCGGCCGGAATTTCATCCGTTTTTTCTGGAGTCAGTTCTCGGGATTCTTTCATTAAATCTCGGAGTTGAGTCGCCAGTTGAACGTACTTGGCTTTGTCGGCTTCAACGGGGGCTTGGAGCGACTTAGAGAGCTCCTTGAAAGTCCCTTTCATTTTTGACATTTTTCCTTCAAGTGGGGTATCGGCATGAAGGGTGAGAGAAGAGACGATGATGAAAAAACAGAAGAGAGAACGGAAGAGCTGTTTCATAAGATGAAAGGGATCATGAGGATCCGAGGATGAATTTCAATGCAGAAGAATGGCTCTTTTTAGTCTATCGGAAAGCGACAGGAAGCAGGAGAATATAGGATTGGGCGACGAGAAGACTAGTCATCCAGAAGAAAGCCGATTCTTCCCAGGGAAGAATGCCTCGAATGCGCCAACCTTGAATTTGATTTTCATCAAAATGCCAGATCCCTTGGCTGGTCGCAATGAGATCACATCCCGTATAATAGAGGCCCCATCCCAGACTCAGCAACAGGAGAAATCCGAGAAGAGGAGAGAAAATTTCAGCACCAATAATCCATTGGAACAAAATCATCGGAGCGAACCAATAAAAGAGATGAAAGGTGTAGTTCCATCGACTTGAAGAAGAGCGTTTTTTCCACTGTTTTCCTATCGCAATCCATCCTCCAAAAAGGATGAGGGCTAAAATTCCCTTGAAAGGAGTAAGGACGGTCGGGAGATGATGAGTGATTGAAGGAAGCTCAAGAAAAGCGAGTCGAACCGAAAGAATGACGAGAAAGGTTTGAATAAAAAAGAAGAGATATTCTTCGATCGGAAGGAAGGCGATTTTGAAAGAATGTTGATCTCGAGGAAATCCCCAGATCCCTTTTTTAACCGCATGATTATCCCAAGGAGAGGTGAAAAGTCCGACGGCAACAAAGATGACGCCCAAACAAAGTAACTCGGGGGTTGTTGGAAGATGATGGCGTTGAAGAAAAAGAAGAACAAGAAGAGGCGGAAGATTAAAAAAAAGATGAAACTGAAAATAACTCACAACAATCAGATTAGCGCGTAATGTCTTTTTGAGTTAAGACTTTGAAGTGATTTTGATGAAGGACTTTGGTGGCGCAATCTTCATCTTCCACACACATCGCCAAAGCGGCTTTTCCGCGGGGACGAGTCAGGAATGAATAGGTAAAGTGAATATTCACTTCGGCTTGAAGAAGGGCTTTCAAAACATTCCGAAGATCGGAGGCGCTGCTTGGAAGTTCGACGACGACGAGATTGGCTTCACAAAATGCATAGGTGTGTTCTTGAAAAAGCGAACGGGCAAGATCCGGATTATCGACGACGAGTCGAGCGACTGAGCAGTCGACGGTATCGAGAATCGTCAGCGCAACGACATGGATATTGTATTGTCCAAAGAGGGAAACAATATCGAGAAGCTTTCCTGCCTTATTTTCTAAAAAGACGGAAAACTGGATGACCTTGTGATCGTGAGTATCTTCAACCGTTTTAACAGACACAATGGAGGGATGATAAATCCGCAAATAGAGTCGTAAAGGCTTTATTTTTGAGCCTTCCTTTTTTCTGACGAGATTTCATCCCTCTCTAGGGGGTAATTTTGGCTTGAAGGAGCTCATACGATTGCAGGAGGCCGCTTTGAATAAAATCCCATTCACTGGGTAAAATTATCTGATTCCTTCTCTCATCCCGAAAACTCATCATCTCCACGCGCAGGGTTGCACAGGGAGTAAAAGAACTCAAAGGCCTTTGATAGATTTCAGAAAGAAGCGACGCAATGGTTTCCGTGATTTCATGCATCGGTCGTTTATCGCGGCGCATTTGCCACCACTCATATTCCAGCGTGGCGCACTTTTCAGGACTCATGCGGATCTCGGAATGGGAGGCAATGATTTCATAGTAATGGATGAGATGTTGGATAATGGAAGACCGATCCATATTCCCGTGAATCCGAAAGTCCTTGGCGGCAAGCGTGGCGTGATAGCCGAGACGGATACTATTCCAGGGGGAAAAACCGTATTCATCTCGGGATGTCAAATAGAGGTAACGACCGAGTTGAATCCACTCATGTTCGTAATAAGCCTTCCAAGAGCGGGTTTCATAAAAGGCCATGAGTTTCGGATCGAATTGACGTAAATCCGTTTGATCACGAAAAAACCAATACCCGATGAAGGAGAGAAGAAGGACGAGAAGAATCATTTTAAACATGAACTCATGAAGTGATTTAAATTTATAAAGGGGATAGAGAGCGGGGATTTAAAATCAATTGAGAAAGAAACTCAAAAAACAATGAAATGATATCTAGTTTTAATTAGATTTTCTCAATCGTTGGCAAAGGACTCGAATGACACCTTGAGCGACTTCAAGATGTTCGCTCATGAGTTCATAAAGGGAATCGCGATCGAGTCGGAAAAGAACGCAGTCTTCAAGGGCTGTGGCATCGGCGGAACGTGGTTCAGGATCGAGCGCAGCCAATTCACCAAAAACTTGGCGTTCGCCGAGTACGGTGAGATCCCGTTCGCCGAGGTGAATGCGAACTTTGCCCGAGATGATAATATAAAGAGAGGTCCCGAGATCGCCTTGTTTAAAAAGGGTTGAGCCCGCGGTACACTCCACTTCTTCGAGGACGGCGGCGACTTCGACAAGGGACTCTTCGGGGACTTCAGAGAAAAAGCTCACCGATTTCAAGGTAATGACTTTTTCGATCGTGAGCATCATGTGGGGGAGATTAACGCATGAAATCAGGAGGGGGCAAACAAAAGATAAAGGGATTTTCGTAGCGGCGTTGTGCCGTTGTGCGAAAAATGTCTTTAAAGAAGCGAAGAGGCGGTTTCGCGGAGAAGAGGATCGGGGTGACATTGGAAAGGGAGAGCTAGGGAAGAGACTTCAAGAAGGTTAATTTTACCTGCGGTATAGAGAGCGCAAGCACGGGTCCATGTGGTAATGGCTCCGGGTTCCGATTGGATGAGGGCCCGAAGTTGGTCGGGGGATGAGAGCGAAGCTCGAGTGATATGGCGGTTGAGTTTGAGAAGGCGCCCTTGCGGAGAGAGATCGTCGAGAAGGGGAAGGATATAATTTTTGAGTTCATTTCCGACAACGTTATCGATCAGTTCGAGTGCATGGGCACGTTGGGAGGAGGAGCGGCTCTCGAGTTCTTTGCGTGCATAGAGAAGGGATCGGGAATCGTAGAGGAAGGAAAGTAAGAGAAGGATTTGGTCTTGATGGTTGCGAACTTCGTTTTCTAACGCGAGCCGAAGGGATTGAAATGAAGGATCGGCCCCGAGATTGACCCATGCGGAGAGGGTATGAGCCGCAGCAATCACTTCATTTCGAATACGAGAGTGAAGGGTCTCCACTTCTTCCTCGTTGGCTCGATAATGACAAAGGGAGAGAGAGCTTAACACTTGGCGTCTTAAGCTTTTATCCGAGAGGGACGTGAAACGTTGAAGAAGTGCAATCGCGGATTCTCCTCCGATTCGAGCGGCTAATTTAAAAAGGCGAATGCGAGTTGTATTGGAGGTTTCAGGATGATCGAGGGTGGCTTGAAGGATAGGGATCATTTCCTCTCCCGACTTAATGAGCGAGGAGAAGGCGATGGAGCGGAGGGAGGAATGTTCAAGGCACTCGAGAAGACGCGGAAAAAGTTTAGGGTTATTCAGTTGGCCTGCGGCACGAATGGCCGCCTGAAGGACTTGGATATTGGAGTCATGGAGCAGTTGAAGAAGAGGACGATAAAAGCTCTGAATACCAATTTCACCCAGAGTCCGGGCCGCAAAGAGTCGATCTTCCGCGTGCGAAGAGGAGATCATCGTTTGGAGTTTTCCCCCCGCCACGAGAATCCCATCGATTCCTCCATGGCGCATCAATCCCGCCATCGCACCACCTCGGACATCTGGAGAGGGGTCATCAAGATAAGGAGAGATCATTTCGACGGCATCGGCTTCTGCAAGCGCGCATAGGGTTTGGAGGAGTGCTCCTCGCACGCGTGCGGATGATTCGTCACGGAGGGATTGTTTTAAAAAAGAGATTTCTTCTGAAGTTCCATTTTTCGCGATTTTTTGAAGGGAGTTGATCCGAACGATTTCGTCGGGATGGCGGAGAAGTTGGTGACAAAAGCGATTGAGTTCCGGATGCCGGATCTCTTCCAACATATTGAGGCAATAAAGGACTTCGCCCGGATTTTTACTCTCGAGACCGCTTTCGAAAAGCTGGACGGTGGATCCATCTTCCATCGAAAGAGAGACTTCGGTCAAACGTCGTTTGGAGAGGGCTTGAGTGAGAAGTCGCGTATATGCACGGCGGAGACGTTCTCCCACCGCGAGCCAGCAAATGAGAATAACCACTAAGAGTAAACAGAGCGAGTGGAGTGCTAAAGGGTATAGATGAGTGAAAAGAAGAAGGACCGCCCCGGCAAGTCCGACGCCGAGGGGTTCAATAATCGATTCAGTGACCGCTTGAAAACGAAGTCGTTCGGAGGCGGGAAGGGGTTGATAGAGAATACGAAAAGAAGGAGCAAGGAGTGAGGAGCGAAGCGCTTCGTCACAAAGTTTGGTGAGAAGGATGAGCCAAAAAAAAGAGCGACCGGCTCCCCAGGTTAAACTGATTCCTGCCGCGACTCCCATTCCGACGACGTTCAGTGCGGGAAGGGCCATTAATCCAAATCCGAGCCCAAAACGAGTGATCAGGGGGCCCGAGAGAAAAGTGCTGGTGATGAGTTGAACGGAACCGACGATGGCGGCAAAGGTTCCAAAAAAGGCAGCAAGAGTTCGTTCATCCGGATAGGTGATTTCGACTCGATTAAAATAAACGTAGTCGACAAAAAAGAATCCGAAGTTGGAGAGAATGGAGAGGCTAAAGAAAAGGCCGAGATAGTGATTTTTAAAAAGATCGAGGAACGAGTGTTTTTCTTGAACGGTATCGGGGGCTTCAGAGATCATCAAAAATTGAGAACGATAAGAATAAGTGAGCTTTCGGAAAACGAGGAACATTCCACCTAAAGCGCAAGCGGAGAAAAGAAAGAGCAGCGTTGTTCCAAAATGTTTCACGAGAAGTGGGATGAGTGAGCCACCGATAATACTGGCCAGAATTCCACCGCTCGCCACGAGGCCGAAAAGGCGCTTGCCTTGACGAACATTGAAGAGATACCCCGCAGAAGCCCACATCACAATATTACTCAACATGAAGAGGGCCTCTTTCCAAATCATGAGTCCCAGAATCAGCCATTTGGCCTTGGTGCAGAGAAGAGCGATATAAAAGGAAAGGATCGAGAGAAGAAGAAGGCCTAAAGTGATTCGAAGAACTCGGGAAGGAGCAAAAGAGGAGCCGAGGCGGGAGTAAGCGAAGCCGAGAATTAAAGAAGATCCGGCTGCGCCGAGATAGACATAGGGGAGGAGATTGGAGCCAAAATGAGTGATAAAGAGAGTATTGGCGGGGGCATCAAAAAAGACCGCAGCTAAACCTCGGAAAAAAGAGAGAAGTAAAAGTAAACCCAACGGCTTGAATTCCTCCTGCCTCACGGGAAAGAGAGTCTCAAGCGTAGATCGAAGTCTAGACATGTAAGAGGTCAATTACCAATCTTGAACGTTGTAGCGGTCGAGGATTTTTTTCAAAGAACCGTCGGCACGCATGGCTTTGGTGCCATCCGAAATGAGCTTCGACATCTCTTGGGCTTCTGCGCGTTTGGGAGAGAAAGCGATGTAAAGTTTACTCGGGACGCGGAGTTTTCCCGCTTCCATTATTTTATCAGCTTTGGGATAAGTTTTTAAAAATTCCTTCATCACATTTTGGTCTTCTACAAAGGCTTGAATTTTTCCTTCGATCAGTGCATCGACCATTTTTTCGAGTGCGTTTGAATCCGAAAACATTCGGATTTTGGTACTATTGGATTTGTTGGATTTGATATAAGGCTGAATGTCCGTGTAATTGTAATTATTGATAATGCCGAGACAGACTTTCTCGAGGGAAGCGACATTCGTGTACTTCCATGAAGAGGCGGTGCTCACATAGAAAACGCCTTGGGCCGAGGCTTGTTCAATCTCAGGAAAAATAAAATCAGGAAGATCGTCTTTGCTTGCTCCGACGATGGCGGTGACATCGGCATTTTTGGCTTGGCTCATCGCTTCATCCCAAGCGACTTGTTTGTAATTGATGGTGTGGCCGGCTTTTTCAAGAATCGCTTTGGCGATTTCAATCATGAATCCGGGGTGGTCCGAAGCGGGGTCGCCCGTGTAGGGCATGTAAGGATCAGCCACGATGGTAAGTTCATCCGCCGAGAGGGTCCAGGTCATGAAAAAGCTGACAACTAAAATCACGAGAGGGACGAAAAAGAGGGGACGTGGTTTCATGGGATTTACCTATACAAAGGAAGTGAACCGATGGGAAGGCTTTTTAAGAGAAAGAAAATTTTTCACATGGATGGAAAGGCCGATACAAGGGATTGTTTTAGTTTTATCTAAATTCAAATCTTACCCTTTTTCATTTTATCTCTTGTATCGGCCTTTCCATCCATGTGAATACGATCTTACTTTTCCTTGGATTCTGATTGTTCTTGGCGAGGGGTTGGCTATTCCATGAGACCATTGATCTTATGAGTAATACCTTCTTTTTGACGACAGCGATTGATTATGCAAACGGGCGCCCCCATTTCGGGCATGCCTATGAAAAATGTCTCGCGGATATGGTGGCTCGGTATCAACGAAGCTTGGGAAAAGAAGTTTTCTTCCTGACGGGAACAGATGAGCATGGTCAAAAAGTTCAACAGTCGGCCCAAAAGAATAACCAAGATCCTCAACACTATGTCGATGAGGTGACAGGCGGATTTATTGATCTCTGCAAAAGTCTTCAGATTACGGAATCAAAATTTGTTCGGACGACAAATCCGGTTCATAAAAAATTTGTTCAAGATTCGCTGCAGGCTCTTTTTGATAAAGGGGAGATTTACTTTCAGGAGCACGAAGGATTTTATAGTGTCCGTCAGGAACAATTTGTCACCGAAAAAGATCAGGTCGATGGACAGTGGCCGGAAATTTTTGGGGAAGTGGTGAAGATGAAAGAGCCGAATTACTTTTTTCGGCTGGCGAAATATCAAGATTGGTTGAAAGAAGAGTTTCAGAAAAATCCCGATTGGATTTATCCTGCCTTTCGTCGCAATGAGGTATTAGGAGCTTTAGAGAAACCGTTGGATGATCTCTGTATTTCTCGTCCTAAGTCCCGTCTCACTTGGGGAATTGAGCTGCCATTCGATCCGAATTTTGTGACGTATGTTTGGTTTGATGCCTTGATCAATTACGTTTCTTTCGCTGATTTTGGAACTCCTGAAAATCATTGGCCTGCCGATTTACATATTATCGGAAAAGATATTTTGATTCCTGCGCATGGCGTTTATTGGCCGATTATGTTGAAAGCTTTAGGATGGCCTTTGCCCAAAAAGTATCTGGTTCATGGATGGTGGATGAATCGCGGTGCCAAGATGAGTAAGTCGACAGGCAATTCGGTCGATCCTTTACCGTATATGGAAAAATATGGAAGTGATGCTTTCCGGTATTTTGTGAATCGTGAAATGTCCGTGGGACAAGATGCCGATTTTACGGATGAAAAATTTATTCAACGCTACAAGAGCGATCTCATGAATGATCTGGGAAATTTAGTGAATCGATCTCTCTCGATGTTGCATCGGTATCGACAAGGAGTTGTTCCTGATTATGTTGAAGATGCAGTGACGGAAATGGATCTTTCTCTTCGTTCCAACCAAGTTTTAGAAGACTATCAAAAGTCGATGAACGACTATCAGGTCCATGTGGCATTGCAACATGTCTGGAGCTTGATTCAGAGTGCGAATCAATATGTGGAATTGAATGCTCCTTGGA
>JAZKBH010000233.1:3517-9205 GCA_040388725.1 Verrucomicrobiota bacterium | reverse complement strand
TAGCCAAAGATCCAGCTCAGGAAAAACGGCTGGATCTCGTGCTTGCCCATTTGGTGGAGACGAGTCGTTGTCTCAGTGTGTTGGTGGAAGCAGTGGTTCCTCAAAGTGCCGCGAAGATTCGAGTCATGCTCAAACTTCCGGCGGAACCGATGCTCTTGAAAGAAGCTGTTTTTGGGAAATCACTCACAGGTCAGACGATGGGAGCCGCCGAAATTCTTTTCCCACGGATTGAAGAAGAGAAAGTGGCATAAGACGGGTTTAACCCATTTATTGCATTGAGGATTTAAAATTTGGAGGGCCAAGCGGTGCGAGGCCTTGGTATTGAGAGGCAACAGAAGCAAGGCCTCGCACCGCTCGGTCCTCCGGTTTATATTCACTCAAAAGGTTTAGTGTTTTACGTTGTAAAACTATTTCTAATGCAAATATGGATTCAATAAAAAGGGCGATCCGTGGATCGCCCTTTGTTGTAAAAGGATGGAGAACTGTTTATTTAACGAATTCTTTGAGGGGATGAGGTCCTGGCTGATTGAGCCATTGAAAACGTTCTGGGTCTAATTTCGCATCTTCTTTAATTTTTTCTTTTTCGGAAGAGTCGAGTTTTCCGTTCCCGTTTTTATCGTATTCTTTCAGAAGTTCTTCTTTCATCTCTTTTAAGCGATCTGCCTGCATGCGTTCTGTTTCAGAATCACTTAATTTGCCGTCGCCGTTTTTATCATACTTTTTTAAGATCTCTTCTTTGTGCATCTCATGCATCGCCTTCCGAGCTTCTTTCATCTCTTCGGGATTGAGCTTGCCATCTTTATCGAGATCAAACTTTTCAATCATTTCCGGAGGAATGGGGGGACCTTCGTGGTCCATAGGACCGGGACCGTGAGGTCCAAAGGGCGGTTTTTTGAATTCGCCTTGCTCTCTCGGAGGAGGACCCTTTTTCTCAGGGGTCGAAGACGAAGTAGAATCTGAACTACTTTGATCTTGCGCCGTCGCGTTGAAAGCCATACCTGCCAAACACAAACCAACGAGGAATAAGCGAGGGTGTTTCATCTTGAGAATTAAACCCCATTTTTAAGAAAAAGTCGCCTTTTTTATTACAATATATTTACTTACTATAGCCATTTTTGCCGCGAAGAGGCACAAGAAGTGCAAGTTTTGGGATCTATCTTCTCTAAGTGAGAACAAAAAGAGAAGAGTTTTCACCACAGAGTAAACAGAGGAAACCCAGATAATAGGCAGTTTAGAATAAGGAAATCAGGAATTAAGGGGAAATGCAGTTGTTTTGGGTTTAAAACAAAAATCCTTCCTCCGTTCAACTTCGTTACCTCTGTGTTAAACAATGTCTTATCATTTTGCTCTTCGTTCCTCGTCTCCGTTATCGGGTTTTAAGCGATTGTGCAGTCTCGGGACTGATCTGTCCTGAGGTCTCGAGTTCCAATATCCGTTTTTCCCAAGACTTGCTGACGCTTTTTTGATCTTCGATTGATTTGACTTCGAAGCTTGCCCAAGTTCCATGAAGCAAGGTGCTTTGAACTGGGGTATTTTCGTTGGCTAAAATTTCATAAACCAAAGTAGGGCGTGTCCACGACCCATCGGTGACGTGGGTCGGAACCAGAGTTTGACAGATGACGCCTCGAAGAATGTAGCTCAATTTGGTTTGAATCGAACGGGCCATCTCTTGAGGATGGTTGTCGACGATCGCATCAAGAACACGTGGAATGCGATCGGCATGCATCGTTGTGATGACCATATGACCGCTGCACGCGGCTTCGACTGCGGCTTGGATCGCATCGGGGGTACGAACTTCACCAATAATAATCAGATTCGGTTTTTCACGTTTAGCTTTATAAATTCCTTCGCTCCAATTTTCGACGTGATAGCCGACATGCTTTTGAGAGATGAGGCTATGCTCCCAGTTAAAAACATATTCGACAGGATCTTCGAGCGAAACGATGTGAGATCCCGGGTAGGTTTCGGCAAATGCCCGAACGAGAGAAGAGAGGGTGGTCGATTTTCCGCTACCTGTCGGACCGCCGATAATGACAAGGCCACTTTTTTTAGAAAAAAGTTGAGGACCAAGGGCGGCAGGAAATCCGAGAGCGGGCAACGGATCAATGGCAGAACGAAGAATTCGGATATCGAGAGCAACCCCGCGATAGTTTTCACTTTGGTGTCCTCGGAATCGATGCGGAATTCCTCCGATCATGGCATCAAAACAAAAATCGACCGTTTTTTCATCTTTCAGGTCCCCCTCAATATTGGCACGATGAGTTTCAGAAATGAAATCAACCATCTCGCTTTGAGTCATCGGTTCTTTTAATTTGGGGTGAGGCATCCAACGACAGTTGATATTGACGAAGGGAGGAAGGCCGACTTGCAATCGCATATCGGTCATGGATTGGATGAGGACTTCATCGTTCAGGTATTTATCTACAACGCTCATAAGGATCCTTATTTAAGAATGACAGTCGGAATGGAATTAGAAGATGATGGTGGGGGTGGAGATTGTTTGATGTTTTCGATCAGTTGTTTTTGTACTTTTCGCAGTTGAGCGAGTTCTTCTTTTTGATTGGAAATTTCGGAGTCGAGGGATTTGCTCTCGACTCGAATCGAGCCCGGAGCTTTCCCCGGTTTGATCTCAAAAGCGCCACTTTTATTCAGAGGAATCACGAGATCTTCGGCGGAAATTCCACCGGTGGGTCGGATAATCACTTCCAAATCGCCTCCTGCCGCTTGAGCTGCTTTTCTCAAAAGTTGGATCTCGCGGAGAGCGAGTTCAAGTTTAGGGGATGAAGAGGGGGTTGTTGGTGGAGAAGAAGTCGCATTGACAGGAAGTGCTTTTCTAATCGGAAGCGTCTCGTGAACAGAAGGGGAAGGAGATTCCTGTGTCAGATCTTTGACAGGAACTTCAAATGCGGTAAGGGCTCCCGTCAGTATAACGAGAAACAAGAGAGCGTATCGATTCATCGAGGTTATCTATATTTTGGGAATAAAATCGCAAATGTTTTCTTACTGAAGGGGAAGAAATTGTAAATTAAAGCGTCCTTGCGAATCGAGGGTAATTTCTTGTTCACCTCCGGCCCAATGAATAAAAGCTTTGCCGTTTTTAATCGTGATGCGGATAGGCTCGGCAGAAAGCTTTTGAAGGAGAGGAAGAAAGGGCGAGGAAATCGTCGAAGGAGCAAGATGCGTTTCCGAGGGAGGGTTAATCTCGATTTTAGGACTTTCTAAGGCAGAAGAGGAAATGACTTCGATTTTAAGCTCTTCCGATGAGGAGGGAGCGGAATTGGAAATCGATTTTTTCATTCGAATCTCCCCTGTAGATGTTTTTTGAATATCGATCGAATTTTCAGCCGATGAAAGCGGAAAGAGAAATGCCAATAAGAAGAGTCCACTGAGAGTTAGAAATTGTTTCATACCCGAGCAGTGGGAGAGATGCGGCAAGTCGTCAAGCGGAGGGGAATCTCACACATCCTCCTTCGCACGCTTCGGCGGGACAAGAAGACACAAAGGCACAAAAAGAGGTTATCCGCAGATTTAAGGAAATTTACACGGATTTTTCTAAGGCGGTTTTTAAAACAAAGAAACTATTTTGTTTTTTAATGAATTTAAATCTGCGTGAATAGTCGTTATTCTGCGGATAGACTCTTCTGTGTCTTTGCGTCTCTGTGTGAGACAGTCTTTATCTGAAGGTCGTATCTTAATTTAATTTTCGGCGGAAGAGTTCAAACGCCTGTTGATAACAGAGGCTCGCCAGAGCGGGATTGAATCGGTTTCCTTCGTCACGAAGGAAAGCGTGAGCTCCATTGAATTCGAGCCATTGAAAATTAGTGTTTGCGGCGTTCAGTGCTTGATAAACGATTTGTCGTCCTTCTCCGGGGATATGAGGATCTTGGCGTCCCCAAATCATCAGGATTTCCCCTTTAATTTCAGGAATACGATCGAGGGAATTATCATTCATTCCTTTACCGAGGGCACGCTTGTGAATGTCGGTGGCGTAGAAGCAGACTCCGGCGAGGATTTCGGGGTTCATCGCGCAACGAAATGAGAGATGTCCTCCGAGACACATTCCCATACTTCCGATTTTTCCAGTGCAATGAGGACTCTTTTGAAGGAAGTCGATACAAGCGCGGGCATCGTCGTCGTAACTGGAGAGTTCTTTGGCAATCTTAAGTTCATTTCCTTTATCTGCTCCTGCTTGATCGTAAGCAAGGACTGTTCCCGGAGAGAGAAATTCATGATAAATCTCGGGAACGATGACGACGAAACCTTGTCCTGCGATTTGAGAAGCGGTGCGGCGGATTGGGCCTGTGACTTGAAAAATTTCAGAAAAAAGAATAACTCCGGGATACTTTCCCTCTCCTGCGGGACGGACAATATAACATCTCATCGGGCCGTGGTTTGTGGGGAGATCGACGAATTCCTGATCAAGTATAGTCATGCAGGAATGATGCGGCCCTGGAAAGAAGCGTCAACTTCCATCCGAAAAAAGCGCTCACACAGAGCCACAAAGGCACAAAAAGAGACTCTCCGTAGATTAACGGATATTCACGCAGATTTATATTCATTCAAAAAACTGCCTTTAAAATCCCTGTAAATCTTTCTTTAATCTGCGGATAGCCTCTTCCGTGTCTTTGTGTCTCTGTGTAAAACGGGTGTTTATGTGAAGATTGTGATTTCCGGACGGACGAGGAAACGGAGTTGGACGTTGTGGCCGAGACCCCGATTGACATAGAGCGTTTTACCCGGGCGAAGGGTAATTTTTCCTGCAGCGTATTTGCGATTTTTAATCGGAAGAATCGGAGGTGGAAAAAAGGGGAGTTTGCACTGGCCTCCATGCGTGTGGCCGGAGAGAGCCCAGCCATGCCATTCCTGCGGCCAGTGCGGGTGATCGATGAGATCAGGATTATGAGCAAGCGCGATCGAAGGGAGACGAGGGGTGTAATCCCGAAAGGCTTTGGAAAAGTTGTAGTGTTTCGACCAAAGATCATCAAGGCCGACCCATTGAATGCCGTCGACGACTGTGAGTTCATTGCGAAGAACTTTGATGTAATGATTGGAGGCAATGGAAGTCACGGTATGAGCGACATCCGGACGATTGAAATGATGGGAGTAATCGTGGTTACCCAGAATGGCGAAGGTTCCTTGTTTGCCTTTCGGAAAAAGTTTTAAATGGCGATCGAGTTTCTCCTCGAATCCTTCGACGAAGGTGATGAAATCCCCTGTCATGACGACGTAGTCGGGTTGGAGTGATCGCACTTTGGAAAAGGCATCTAAAAGATATTTTTCGGAGACGATCGGTCCAATATGAAGATCGCTGAGGTGAACAAGGGTGCGGCCTTTTAATAGGGAGGTTCCATCTGGAAGGCGCATGGAGACCCGATTCCAATCGATCCAATGAGGCTCAAACCATTTGGCATAGCTCAGGGTGGAGGCGCTGCAGGCGACAACCGGAAAAAAGGTTTGGATAAATTTCCGGCGAGTGAAAACCATGATTTTAAATTACATGCTGAAGCGTGGCCCAAGATAAAGATCTCGGGCAATGGGATCGTTGATTAAGAAGTCACTTGTTCCGGTCGTTTCGACTTTTCCTTCGCAAATGATATAGGCGCGATCGACGACACTCAGCGTTTCACGGACATTGTGATCCGTGATCAGGATGCCGAGTCCACGTTGTTTGAGCATCAGAATAATCTG
>JAZKBH010000233.1:0-3507 GCA_040388725.1 Verrucomicrobiota bacterium | reverse complement strand
CACTGACTAACAGTTCCCCACTATTCATAATATAGGCACGGTCCACGATCTGCAGAGTTTCCCGCACGTTGTGATCCGTAATCAAAACACCGATTCCTCTTTTTTTAAGATCTTTAATAATCTGTTGGATATCATGGACCGCGAGGGGATCAACGCCGCTAAAGGGTTCATCGAGGAGAAGAAGTGAGGGCATCGTGACGAGGGCTCGCGCAATCGTGAGGCGACGCTTTTCTCCGCCGGAAAGGGTCATCGAAATATTTTTGCGAACTTCATGAAGACCAAAGTCGAGAATGAGATCGTTGCAACGCTCTTCGCGTTCGTCTTCGCTTAAATCGAGCATCTCGAAGATCGCCATCAAATTTTCTTCGACTGTCATTTTTCGGAAAATGGATTCTTCTTGAGGAAGATAGCCGATCCCCATCCGTGCCCGTCGATACATCGGCATCGAGGTCACATCTTCTCCTTGAAAAACGATATGGCCTTCCGTGGGAGGGACCAATCCCGTGATCATATAGAACGTCGTCGTTTTTCCTGCGCCATTCGGTCCAAGGAGTCCGACGATTTCGCCGGGATGGACGGTGACTTCGACTCCTTTAACCACAGAGCGTTCTCCGTACGTTTTAACGAGTCCGTAAGCATGAAGTAGATCGGAGGCCATGAGGAGGATTTTCGAGAGTTCCGGACTATTTCTTTTTATCCGAACTGAGTTCTTCAAAAATCAAAACACGGCTATGGCCGTCGATATCCATGCGATTGTCTTTGCGATAAATGGTGATCGTGGTTCCTGTGATTTTGTTTTTGTTTTGATTCACTTCAGGATTTCCAGTGAGGATAATTTTATCTTCGGCGACGATATATTCGACCTGAGTCGCTTTTGCAATTTTTTCGGGTTGTTCGATTTCGACGCCGCCTTTGGCCACGAGACGTTCAATTTTATTATCTTTATCGCTGAAAACGACAGACATTTCAGGGGAGCGGAGTTTCAGGCCAGGAGCGCTGAGAACCACGTTTCCAATAAAGAGACCTTCGTGATGTTCCATATCGAGCTTAAATTGCTCGGAGGTCACCGTCGTTTGATTTTCAGGTTTGTCTTTGTCTGCTGCACGCGAAGGGGAAACAGTCAGTAGAACAAGTAATGCGAGTGCCATCAGGGAGTGGATCATTTTCATGGATTGGGGGTCTCTTGAGGGGTTACGGGGGTATTTAAATCAAGTTTGATGGACGGTTCGGGAGTTTTCGGTAGTGCGTCAAGTGGAGGGTAAGAGGTCCCTCCCGTCGGTTTGGGATTAGAGAGTGAAAAGTCTTTAAGAACGACTTTGACGTTTTTTTGAAGAACGCCTTTTTTTTCTTTTTCTTCCCATTGAAAATTTTGGGCGGTGATGACCATATTATCCCGTTCAATCTTCACCCCATCACGTGTATTTAATCGGCTTTGCAAAAACCAATAATCGCATTTTTGAGAGGTGATTTTCATGGTCACTTCTCCCTTATTATAAAACTCCATCACGAGTTCTTTAATCACCGCGCGATTGGGGCTTACGGTGTCGGCCTGAGAACCACCGATTTTGGAGATGAGTTCACCATTATCGTTATGTTGAGGAACAGAGAAACCTTTGACGACAGAACCGATCGTGGTCGAAATTTGAGCACAGAGGGGGGAGATCAATCCTAGGAAAAGTCCAAGGAGCAATGCACGCATGGCATGCGATTTACGCATGGGGAGTCGTACTGGTAGATGCCGCTTCATGTATCGATTTCAACTTTTGCAGAAGACCCTCCATCTCGGCAAGAGGAATCATATTCGGTCCGTCGGAGAGCGCTTTGTCCGGATTGGGGTGAGTTTCAATAAAAAGACCATTCACTCCGACCGCAACTGCGGCACGGGCGAGAACAGGCGCCATCGTTCGGTCTCCCCCCGTTGCATTACCAAGACCGCCGGGACGTTGAACCGAATGCGTGGCATCAAAAACAACCGGATGCCCTGCGGCTCGCATTTGCGCGAGACTCCGCATATCGACGACAAGATTATGATAGCCAAAAGTTGTTCCTCTTTCTGTCATCCAATATTCTTTGCAGCCCGAAGCTTTGAGTTTGTCGGCAATGGCGTTGACATCTTCCGGAGCCAGAAACTGCCCCTTTTTCACATTGATGATTTTTCCCGTTTGTGCCGCAGCGACGAGGAGATCGGTTTGACGACAGAGAAAAGCGGGAATCTGCAAAACATCGACATATTGAGCTGCGAGTATCGCGTGCGCTTCTTCGTGAATATCAGTGAGAACAGGGACTTTAAAATGGTCTTTGATCTTGGCGAGGAGTTGAAGCCCTTCTTCGGGTCCCAATCCCCGGTAAGATTTTCCTGAAGTCCGATTGGCCTTATCGAAAGAAGCTTTGAAATAAAAGGGAATCTTCAACGAATCGGTCACCGACTTCATTTTTTCAGCAACCTGGAAAAGAAGTTCTTCGGATTCGATCACGCAAGGGCCAGCGACAAGAAAAAAGGGAGGGACTGCCATGGGGGTGGAGATTCCCTGTTAATTGAGATGGGGTCAAGGGTTAAAGAAAAGAGGTTTAACCACCAAGTGAAAGACAAAGAACGCCAAGAAAAAACAAGAATACAGTTTTATGTTTTTAAGACCAAAAGACATTTAAGTTTTAAAAAGAACCAAAAAACGTTTTCTTGGCGTTCTTTGTCTTTCCTTGGTGGTTAATAAACGCCTTTATTTTGGTTTTTTTCAAGGTTGAAGCGTCTTCGAAAAGGATCTAGTTTAGAGCCATGGAAGCCCCTGTTGTGAAAGGGGATGGCAAGATCATCCTTTCTTTCAAAGAAAACCAGTGTGTGGTGGAGACGGAGTACGCTCCTGCTCCCCCGCCGCCGGTAACGCCTGCTCCTGTGCCAACATCTCTTAGTCGTGAGCCTCAGCTTCCTTTCTATCAAACGATTCTTGCCGGAAATCCACAAGGAGCCTCTTGGTTGACGGCCTTAGTCGTTTTTCAGTCAATTGCGACCATCGTTGGTGTTTGTATTTTAATTGGGGTCGGCGTTTATTTGATTCATCAGGGGGAGAAAAGAGAGAAGCAATCGACCGAACTTCAGGTTCAGCTCAAAAGCCAGGAAGGGGCGATTCAGGGAATGCAAAGCGAACTCGGTCGACTTCAATCTGAGCTTCAACATCTTCATGCAGAGGGACGGCGGAAAGAAAGTGAGGTCAATGCTTCCGAAACGCCGATGATTGAGACGAATTCGACCAAGTAGTTTTATTTTTTACGGATCGTCGAGAAAGAGCGGGATAAACTCGATCCCAAGTAGACCCTTTTTAATGCTTATTTCCAAGAGGTCTAATATTAGGTTGACGAATATGCCCTTTTGCAATCATGATGTCATGATCTTATGAATTACCCACGTAAAACCAAAATTATCGTCACACTTGGACCCGCGACTTCTGAACCCGACATGATTAAGAAGCTGATGGAAGCTGGAGTGAATGTCTTCCGTTTCAACATGTCTCA
>JAZKBH010000232.1:0-2489 GCA_040388725.1 Verrucomicrobiota bacterium | reverse complement strand
TACCTCCCCTGATCGGTACAACCGATCAAATTTGCCCCCTGGTGAAGAGCACTTTGATAGAGCATCGTAAAATTAACATGAGCCGTAATGTCTTGTTCACCAACATCGACTAAAGGATCGTCCGATTTCTCATGTAACCGATAGGTTTGAAGGGTTCCACAGGTTCTCTCCTTCATGTAGTACTGCGACTCTGGATAGCCATAATCCACGATCAAAATCACGCCTGCCTTCAATCCTTGAAGAACAGAGGTCATCCACGGCTCTATTTGTCGATGAATCTCCGTCGTGTAGCCTTCGATCGAAGGAATTCTCTCTAAAAATCCTTGAAGAGGATCATCCTTTTTAATCTCTTCTAAATGCAACATCCATCCCGTCGATGTCGGATCTATCGCGACTCGTTTCTCGAACCATTTCCCATTTTGAAAAGTCACCAAATCGACTGGAAAACTATCCACTAATTCATTCGAATAGAAAAAACCATGCAAGGAATTCGCCGGAACTTCATCCCAACTTTTAAAATACTGTAAGGGAACGGATAACTCTCGTAATTTCTCGGACTGAAGCTTCCGTAACGAATCCAAAGGCTCAATCAATATCATTTGCACCGCATGGAAACAATCCGGTTCCAAAAGCTTTAATTCTTCCATGATATCCTTCGCCAAAGATCCGTCATGCGCCCCTTGTTCAATTAAATGAAAAGGCTCCGGATTATCGAGCGCGTACCACGCTTCAACGACTTGATAGGCAATGATTTGCCCAAAAGAAGAACCGACACTCACTGCAGTAAAAAAATCTCCCTTTCTCCCAATTTGAGGGGTGCGACTATAATACCCTTTTACGGGATCATAGAGAGCATTCGCCATGAATTGTGAGAATGAAATCGACTCCATAAAAAAACACTTGGTTACTTACCGAAGGGGGTTATGGTAGTAGAAATTCTTATGACTACAAGTGCTTATCAGTTAGCGATTATTGGTGGGGGACCCGGGGGATATGTTGCAGCAATTCGCGCCGCTCAACTTGGCTTCAAAGTGGCTCTGATCGAAAAACAAAAAAGTCTCGGCGGAACCTGTCTCAATGTTGGCTGTATCCCCAGCAAAGCACTGCTCAACTCCACAGAACATTATCATGCCGCCCAATCGAAATTTGCGGCGCATGGAATCACTTTCAAAGATCTTCAAGTCGATATTCCTACTTTGATGAAGCGTAAAGACGGCGTCGTCGGAAATATGGTCAAAGGAATCGATTTCCTCATGAAGAAAAATAAAATCGATCGAATCAATGGCTTCGCCAAATTCATCGATGCAAATACCCTTGAAGTCGACAACGACGGGACGAAGCAAACGATCAAAGCGGACCGCTATCTCATTGCAACCGGAAGCGTTCCGATTGAACTCCCCTTCCTGAAGTTCGATGGAGAAAAAGTCGTCTCCAGTGATCAAGCCATCAGTTTCTCAAAAGCTCCTAAATCTCTCCTCGTCATCGGCGCAGGCGCCATTGGACTCGAACTCGGTTCGGTTTGGAAACGCCTCGGCACTGAAGTCAAAGTCCTCGAGTTTCTTCCTCGAATCGCTCCGGGATTTGATCTCGAAGTCGCCAATAACCTCCAACGCTCTTTGACAAAACAAGGGATTGAATTCCACCTCAAAACAAAGGTTGAATCGGCTAAAGTCGGCAAAGACGCGGTCACTCTCGAAGGAAGTGAAGATGGGAAAGCTTGTTCCTTTAGCGCCGAGAAAGTGCTCGTCGCCGTAGGACGTAAGCCGTTCTTCGAAGGCCTCGGTCTCGATAAAATTGGAGTTCAACTCACTCCCCGTGGTCGGATTCAAGTCGACAATCATTTCCGAACCAATCTTCCCCATGTCTTCGCCATTGGAGATGTCATCGACGGTCCGATGCTCGCTCATAAAGCGGAAGAAGATGGAGTCGCTTTTGCAGAGCTCTTGGCCGGTAAACCGGGCCATGTGAACTATGATCTCGTCCCCGGCGTTGTTTATACTGCTCCTGAGGGCGCAGGCGTCGGACTCACGGAAGATCAATGTAAAGAAAAGGGTCTTGCGATCAAAGTCGGTAAATTCAATTTTATGGGGAATGGTCGCGCCGTCGCCTCTGATGCGGCTGAAGGCTTTGTTAAAATCATCGCCGATGCCAAAACCGATCGAGTTCTGGGATTCCATATCCTGTCGGCCAACGCCTCCGAACTCATTGCAGAAGCCGTTCTTCTCATGGAGTTCGGCGGATCATCCGAAGACCTCGCACGAACGATTCACGCCCATCCAACGACCACTGAAGCACTCAAAGAAGCGGCTCTTGCAGTCGAAGGTCGAGCCCTTCACGCTTAAGTCTTATTTCGAAGATACCGATCAAGAAGTGAAGTCAATTCACTCATCTTGATCGGCTTCGAAATATAATCCCAGATCTTGCATAAAGCCTTGTTTTACGACCTAAAATACAAAACTTTTTGGTGAATAGAAAGGGAGGGCCAAGCG
>JAZKBH010000231.1:4237-5423 GCA_040388725.1 Verrucomicrobiota bacterium | reverse complement strand
AGCAATCACAAGAAGAAGATTATATCACACTTTCAAGACACAAGGGGCGAGCTCCCGCGAGTCCAACAGCACAGAAAAGAGTGGGATGATTCGGTGAGGGGAAAAAGGAGGATAGATTCTGGCATATTAGTTTTTCTCTTTGGACGGTATCCTGACGCAGATGCCACAGTGATCTGTTGTAGATGACTAACTGCATAATCCTGAGGTTAATCAGCAATGCTGGACTCGCGGGAGCTCGCCCCTCCCGTAAAACTCTGAGGCTGATGGGCTCTCTTACTGTCCTTGATACCCAAAATAGTGCCGATTTTTAATCATGTCGGCGACTTGAGGAGAGACCATCTTTTCCCAGGAGCTGTCTTTGTTTTTGATTCTCTTTAAAATATCTCGGGAGAAAATTTGAAGACAGGAAGGATCGTGATTGGTGAGTTGATAAATGTTGCCTCGCTCCATCAGGTAATCGTAGAGTTTTTTAGTCTCTGGACTAATCGGCGCATTTTCGGTGGTGATAAAAATTTTGCTTAACGGATCTAAATAAGGATAAACGTAAAGCTTCACATTATTCTTAAAAAGTCGCCCGAAGGATTCCAGAATTCCGCCCTCTAAATTGAGATAATATTTTTCGTCAAAAATATCGAGCAAGCTTGGTATTCCCATGACGATACCGACTTTTTGTTTGGTGAAATTATTCAAATACGCACGAAGACGATAATACTCAAAATAATCAGAAATCAAAACCGTCATCCCATTCGCGCAAAGGAGATCGGCACGTGCTAAAAAGTCTCGCGTATCAATATTACCATCGCCAGCAATGAGATTTCGCATCGAAAGTTCCGCGAGTTGGAGGATCGGTTCTCCTTTTACTTCCGGTTCTTCAGAAAAGACTTGATAGGCGGCATGCAGCATATCGACATTGACGTTACAAACCGGTCGAAAACTTCCTCTCTCCACGAGAATACATTTTTTATAGAGAACTTCGGAGGGTTGCAGGACGGCGCCTGTGGGGCCAAACATCGCCGCTTTACTGAGTCCGAGTTGGACGAGTTTGAGGCTCATCAAACGATTGTCGACATGACGGAACTCAATTCCGCTGAACTCAATCATATCAATTTCAATTCGATTGACGGTGAGGGAGTCGATCAATGATTCAATAAGAAGTTTTGGTTCATGGTGAAGAAAAAAGGCGCCG
>JAZKBH010000231.1:0-4227 GCA_040388725.1 Verrucomicrobiota bacterium | reverse complement strand
TAGAGAAGATTAACGCCGACGATTCCAAGAGCCTCTTGTTGGGCTTGATTATCTTCATCGAGCATTCGAACGTGGAGAATAATCTGGCTAAATTCATCATTCGGTTGGGATTGGAATTTAACCCCCATCCATCCATGACCCTCGATGGTCGATTTATAACCACGAGCAGCAACCGTGTCGGCGAATGAAAAGAAACAAGTATCCGTTCCCCGTTTTTCTCGAAGACGCTCTAAGTTCAGAAGGTACTCATGATCCAACATGCTTTGCAGTCGGGTCCGCGAGACATAGCGATCGGCTTTTCCGTAAATCGCATCACTCACCGTCATGTCATAGGCAGACATGGTTTTAGCAATCGTTCCTGCGGCTCCCCCCACTTTAAAAAACCAACGAGCAACTTCCTGTCCGGCACCGATTTCTGCGAATGTGCCGTAGCGTCTCTGATCTAAATTAATAGCGAGAGCCTTACGGTGGGTATCCATTTTTTCTTCGGGAAGGGCAACAGGAATGCTCATGGACGAAAGGCTAATTCGTTCAGGAGGAGACGCAAGATGAGAATTGGAACAATTTCGCGAAGACCTCTTGTGAGCTCTTAAAAATTATTTTTGGAACCAAGTCCCGTCTTCTTTTTGAAGCCATTCCTTCGGGAAAGCGCTTTCATGCCAGCGCTTGGAATTTTCCTGCTCCACCACTTCCATCGGAACCCCTTCCTTTTCAGCCGCGAGGAGATAGATTGATCTTCTGTCGTTGTTTTCTTCACGAACAAGCCGTTGAGCGTAAACATCATAAGGCTCACCCGAGGGGATTTTACCTTCAGGTTTTTGACGGATTTCGAGATAGCCTTTGTTGTTTTCGCCAATGAAAGCTGCATTTTTAAGGTCTTGGATTTCTCCCATTCGGGCAAATCGTCGGGAAGCGACGAGAGAAGTCTCATTGGCCGTTTTAGCCGGTTTCTCTCGATCGTCTTTCGTATGAACATCGACCCTCATATTGACGTCGATTTTGACCGGTTCAGGGGTCGAAACTTGGATGGTAGGAGCACAGGCCGAGATCAAAAGTGAAAAACTCAGAGAAAATAGACGAAAAGACGTAAGGCGCATGGCACTAGTTAGCCCCTGTTTCCTTAAATTTCAACTATCGGTTTCTTTTAAAGAGGAATACGTGCCGTTTAATTCAAAAGACATGACTCTAAAGAAGGCTGGAAAGCAGGAAAAAACAATCAGTCGAAGGCAACCCAACCGGCGAAAATAAACACGATTTTGCATTAAAAACGGAGGGGCAGTGGCCCACTGCCTTCCCCGTCCCCTGAGGCACAGAGCCTGTGCCCCTCCAGCTTGGGACATGCTTTTCTGCCTTCCTAAGCGACCCCGGTTTAAAATTTTATTCTCACAATTACTCTCTTTTCCACGACTTCACCCTCCAACCAATGGGGGGTCGATCTAACATTGACACCATTTGTAGAGTCTTTAAGGTTTTGGACTCAATCTTTTAAGGAATTAGACCTATGGCAGAACAAGGATCAACAAGCTCGCTTTTCGCAATGAATGAAAAGGTTCAAAGTGTCAATGTCGCGGACGAAATCAAAAATTCGTTCCTCGATTACTCCATGTCCGTGATCATTTCACGGGCGCTTCCCGATGTGCGTGATGGCCTCAAGCCCTCTCAGCGCCGTATTCTTTATGCGATGGACCAACTCGGTGTCGCTCCCAATCGTGCCCACGTGAAATGCGCGAAGATCGTCGGAGAGACAATGGGTAACTATCACCCTCACGGTGATATGGCAATTTATCCGACCCTCGTCCACATGGCACAACCATGGGCGATGCGTGATACTTTAGTGGATGGACAAGGAAACTTCGGTTCCGTCGAAGGAGATCCTGCAGCGTCGATGCGTTATACGGAAGCTCGTTTGACCCATTTGGGGAAAGTTTTGATGGATGATATGGATCGGAACACGGTCGATTTCGTTCCGAATTATGATGGTACTCGTACCGAGCCAACTGTTTTTCCTGCGGCTTTTCCAAATCTTTTAGTCAACGGGGGAACCGGGATCGCCGTCGGTATGGCGACAAATATCCCTCCACATAATTAATCAGAAGTCATCGACGGCGTTTGCGCCCAGATTGATAACCCTGATATTACGATTCCTCAGCTCCTCAAGTACATTAAGGGTCCTGATTTTCCGACCGGTTGTTCGATTATCGGAAACGAAGGAATTAAAAACTATCTCAATACCGGCAAAGGTTCGGTTCGCGTCCGTGGACGTGTCCACACCGAAGAGATGAAGGGGGGGCGCGAGTTCATCGTTATCACCGAAATTCCTTACAACGTCAATCGTGCGACACTCGTCGAGCGTATTGCCGACTTGGTAAATGAAAAGGTTTTGACCGACGTCTCCGATGTCCGTGATGAGTCCGACGAAAACACACGCGTGGTCGTTGAAATCAAACGGGATGCGGTTCCTAAAGTCGTCATTAATAATCTCTATAAGCTGACGGCTCTCGAGAGTTCTTTCTCCTCCAACATGCTCGCGATCGATGGCGGTCGTCCGAAGATTCTCAATCTCAAAGAGATCATCAACTGTTACATCGAACATCGCCGCCAAGTCGTGATCCGTCGGACGCAGTATGAATTAACGAAGGCCGAAGAACGCGCCGAAGTGCTCGAAGGTTACTTAATTGCCCTCGAAAACATTGATGATTTTATTGATATCATCCGCAAATCGAGCAATCGCGATGAAGCCCGTACCAAGCTTCAAGCCTACGAATTTACCCGCAATCAACTCGATAAGATGGGGATCCGTATTCGGAATGATCAGCGTCTCGTGAATGGCAAATACGCCTTAAGCGATCGCCAGCTCGATACGATTCTTGAGCTTCGCCTCTATCAACTCACGGGTTTGGAACGCGATAAGATCACCAAAGAATACAAAGGCTTGCTCGATCAAATCGGCGACCTTCTCGATATTTTGGCTAAGGAATCCCGCGTTTTGAAGATCATCAAAGATGAGCTTCGTCACATCCAAGAAGAATACGGATCGAAACGTAAGACCGATATTATCCCTGACGAAGGGGAGATGAGCATTGAAGACTTGATCGCGAATGAAGTAGTGATTATCACGCTGACTCACAACGGTTTAATCAAGCGAACCAACGTCAATAATTACCGCTCTCAAAAACGCGGCGGTAAGGGCGTTATTGGAATGACGACGAAGGAATCAGAGAAACCGGAAGATAGCGACTTTGTGGAGCATCTCTTTACGGCCTCCACGCATGATTACTTGATGTTCTTCACGAACACAGGTCGTTCCTATGTCGTTCGTGTCCATGAAGTCCCTGATATGGGTCGTGCAGCGAAGGGTCGTAGCATTGCGAATCTTTTGGAGTTCCGTCCCGGCGAAAAAGTGGCGGCAATGATCCGTATCGAATCTCAAAAAGATTCGAAGGGTGAAGATGGCACATGGACTCAACCGTTCTCACTCTTTTTCTGTACGAAATTGGGAACCGTCAAGAAGACTGCTTTGGAGGCCTTCAGCAACATGCGTAAAGGAGGTATCATTGCGATCGGCATTGAACCCGGCGATCTTTTGATCGACGTGAAGTTGACCAACGGAACGAGCGAAATTGTTTTAATTACCCACGAGGGAATGAGTATCCGCTTCGAAGAAGAGGATGTCCGAGTCATGGGGCGTCCTGCGGCAGGCGTCAAGGGAATCACCTTGGATAAGGGTGATGAAGTGGTCGCCGTGGCAGTGGTCGATCCTACAGCGACGCTTTTAGTTGCCGGTGAAAACGGAATTGGAAAGCGGACTGACTTTGAAGAGTATCGCATTCAAACGCGTGGCGGTAAGGGAATCATCACGATGAAAGTCAACGAGAAGACGGGTAAAGTCGTCGGTGCGTTGACTGTTCGCGATTCTGACGAAATCATGTTGATTACTCAAAACAATCAAATGGTTCGCACAAAGGTCGCCGAGATTCGTGAAACGGGTCGTAACGCTCAGGGCGTGAAGTTGGTCGATGTCAGCGATAAAGACAAGCTGACCGCCATCGCCCCTGTCATCTCCGAGCAATTGGAAGAAGAAGCGGCTTCGACGATTCAAGAGTTGTAGATCATTGATTTTGTTTTACAAAAGGCAGAGAGAATTTTTTCTCTCTGCCTTTTTTGTTTTTTTCCGGGAGCAACAGTCTTCTTTAATTAAGTTATTTTTAAAGAAGGGGTGGGAATGAA
>JAZKBH010000230.1:1515-4187 GCA_040388725.1 Verrucomicrobiota bacterium | reverse complement strand
TTCGCGTTTTTACCGCGAATAGTACGATTGTTGATAATACGGGAGAAGTTCGGAAGCAATCGTTCCCTCCTTCCATGGCTGCAGGAGATTTGACGGGAGATGGTTTAAAAGATCTCATTGTTGCCGATTCCGCCGGCTATTTTTGGTTGTATGTGAATAAAGGAACCAAAAAAGAACCGAAGTTTGTTCGAGGAGAAAGTCTTCCTTTCTGGCTCGCGAAGACCGGAGTTCCCAAGCTTCAGTTGATTGATTTTAATGGGGACGGCTTGTTGGATTTAGTCGTGGGAGACTTCCAAGGCAGATTGTTTTACATCAAAAATACGGGTACGGCTCAAATTCCTAAATTTCACATGGCAAATGACCTGAAGGAAATTGAAATTAAGACCGATCCCAAAGGACGTTACTGGTGTAATTACCTGGCTCCTTTTCTTTACGATTGGGATGGGGATGGAAAGTTAGATTTAATCATGGGTGAGGGGACTTTTTCAGCGAATAGTATTTTCGTTTTGTTGAATAAAGGAACGAATGCACAGCCGAACTTTGACACTCCTAAGATTTTAATTTCGGGTGAAGGAAAAGAACATTTAACGCCTCGTGTCATCGATTGGAATGGCGATGGAAAACCGGATATCGTTACCGGGGAACGTGATAAGGGAACCGTTTCAGTTTATTTAAATACGACTGTAGACCAAAAAAGCGGGCCGTGGACTTTTGCTCCTCCTGTTCCGATTAATATGAACGCAACCGGGACGGTGGTCTTATTGTCTGCGCCGATATTTGAGGATATGAATGATGATGGATTACCAGATTTATTGATGGGGACATCCGCAGGAAATATTCGTATGGCCTTCAACACCGGAAAAGCGAAAGATTATAAATTTGATAAATTAGATAATATTAAAGGAGAAAGTCCTTTGCCGAATTTTGTCTGGCCGACCCGATGGATTGCCGATTATCCCGGGGGTTTGACCACTCCTGAGAGTTCAAGATTTCAACTCCTAAGAGCTTTGACGAAGAATGAGCGTTACAAAGATGCTAAAAACTTAATCGGTTATGAGCCCGAACTTGATCTTCCCAAAGAGAGCGCCGGGAAATCATGCATGCTTTTTGATTTTGTGGATCCGAAACAGGAGTTAATCACGGATATTACCAAAGTGGTTCTGCCCACAAAACAAGGTCGATATATCATTCGCTATCCTGATCCGATTACACTAAAACCAGATTCCTCGTATGAGCTCACCTTCCAAGTCAAGGGCAATGGAATCGGTGAACTTCGTGTCGAACTGAATTCTCAGGAAGAATTTAAAGTCGGAGGCGAATTAGAAGATATTAAGGTGATTAAAGCGGAGTCGGTTTCTGTGAATTCCACCTGGTCATTGGTGAGTAAAAAACCGGATTTTTCTGCCTTCGACAAAGAAGAAAAAAAGAAACCGCATCCTTTCAGTTTATCGTTTTCGTTTGAAGGCGAAGGACAGCTTTATTTGGATGATGTGACTTTAATTGAAAAAAAATAATCCTATCTTAATATGAAATTAAAGAACACTCTACTGATTCTTGGTTTTTCATTTTTGTTGCCGTTGCTTATAGCGGGTGATTTTGAAAGTCTGCGAGATCCTGATGTTTTGTATTTTGAAGGAAAACCGAATAGTTTTCCGATTCAAAAAATTGAGCGATTGACTCCTGTTTTTACCGATAAAGATCTCCGCAGTTTAATCCAAAATCTTCTTCCTTCTACCACGGTGCGGGTGATTGGATGGCATTCTCAAGGATGGCTTATTCAACTCGTCGATCCCACGACGACGCTTGAAGGATGGGTGACGCCTGAGGCGATCAAAGTGGTCACTCCTGAAGATCTTCAAAAATATCGGGATCAGATTGAACGCAAAAAAACGCTTCAGGAAGCGATTTCAGACAAAAAAGTAATTCCGGGGATGACGCTAGAGGAAGTTCGTCGTGCAATGGGAAAGCCCCAACAAGTCTTTTTTCGAGAGGATGAAAAAGGAAAAACGGAGACGTGGAGTTATATCCGTTATGAGAACATCCCCCAGATTCAATGGGGCCGGGATCTCTACGGAAATATGGTTCAAACGACAGTGATGCTTCGAGTTCCCAAAGGGGAAATTAAAGTGGAATTTAAAGAGGGAAAAGTCGTCGCATACGAGGAAAAAAAATAGGATGGAAGGGCTCTTCCAGACGATTCGTCTCCTTCATGATGATCTCCAAAAAAAGATTTTAAGTCACCGTCAGACGAGCTCTATCGAACGAATGAGTGAAGTGGCGGCGGAAACGAAGTCCGATACGATTTATCAGATCGATAAGGTTTCCGAAGAGGCGATTTTTGAGTGGATGAAGATTCATTGGCCTGCCTCTGAACCCGTTACCCTGGTGATGGAGGGGATTGAAGAGGGGACGGTGGTATTTCCGGAAGGAAGTAATCCGCAGTCGATTCGCTGGGTTTTGATTATTGATCCGATTGATGGAACTCGGAATCTGATGTTTGATAAGCGATCCGCATGGATTCTTACAGGTCTTGCTCCTTATCAATCTTCCGGCAATACGCTTCACGATATTGTGGTTGCGCTTATGACAGAGCTTCCTCCCATTAAACAGACGTTAGCGGATCAATTTTCAGCGATTCGGCGGCCTCCTCCAGCGGTCGGACGATCCTCAGC
>JAZKBH010000230.1:0-1505 GCA_040388725.1 Verrucomicrobiota bacterium | reverse complement strand
ATTATCACCCCGAAGCCTTCTTCTGCTTTTGATCTCGAGCATGGTTTTGCGGGGATCTGTAAGTTTTTTCCCGAAGGAAAAGCGCAGCTGGTCGAATGGGAGGAATTAATCTGGAATCGACTTTACCCGGAGATGCGGGGGAGGTTTCCTGTTATTTTTGATGATGAATGTCTTTCTACGGGAGGACAGATTTATGAGTTATTGATGGGACATGATCGGATGATTGCCGATCTTCGTCCGTTGGCTTTTCGAAAGCTCGGAATTGAGTCGATGGGGCTCGCTTGTCATCCTTACGATATTTGTACCGCTCTGATTGCTCAAGAAGCAGGAGTGATTCTGGAAAAGCCCAATGGAGCTCCGTTAGATTATCCCTTGGATGCCACTTTTCCTGTGGCGTGGGTCGGATATGCGAATCGAGAGTTGGCCGAAAAATTGCGGCCTGTTTTTCAGGAGATTGACGAGAGCGTTACTTTGAAGGCGTCTTCAAACGTTTGATTTCACTCATAAATAAATCAAAAATGGGTTGATACGAGTCATGCCTCTCGGGGTGATACTGCGTTCCGAGGGCGAAGGGGTATCCTTGAAGTCGTGCTTGCTCAACGGTCTGATCTTGAGAGTGCCACGCTTCGACTCGGAGATCAGACCCTAATCGATCTAACGCTTGGTGGTGAGAGCTATTCACCTTTTCAAAGACAATACTTCGACGCGAGTCATAGCGAAGGTCCTGGCAGTTTTCGTTTTTTTGCTCCGGTAAATTATGTCCTCGGATATCAATATGAAGCGTCCCTCCTAAGGCTACATTTAAGACTTGGAGACCGCGACAGATGGCGAGAATAGGAATTCCTCTTTCCAAAGACCTGCGGAGAGCAGGGAATTCCCATTCATCCCGCAAAGGGTTGATGGAGTCGAGAATTTCAGGGTTGTCGACGGATTGATTTAAAAATCCGGGTGAGATATCGCCACCGCCTGTTAGAAGAAGTCCATCGATTTCCTCGATGTTCAACGGTTGAACTCTGCCATCTAAGAGAGCGAATTCAGGATTTTTGGAAAAAATAGAGGGGAAGTAGGCGAGATCGGATTCACGCATCCAGGTTCCAACGTTGAGCAGAGAGCTCTTCCCAGAGTGCATTAGGCGGCGGGAAGTTTGGATCGGGTTTCGATCACATCGAACGCAGCGACTCGATAAGCTTCGGTCATCGTCGGAAAATTGAAGATATTATCGACGAAGACATCGACATCGCATCCGGCGTAGAGCGCCATTTGGCCGACGTGAATGAGATCGGTGGAGCCTTCTCCGATAATGTGAATACCGAGAAGCTTTTTTCCTTGAGGATCGCAAATAAGCTTCAGCATACCATCTTGGATCGCTGCGATTTGACCTCGAGCGACTTCCGAAAACTTCGCACGCCCGACGACCGTACTACCATTCTTTTTGATCGCATCGGCTTCGGAAAGGCCAACGCTCGCCATTTCGGGAATGGTGTAGATTCCCATGGGAAGGGTTT
>JAZKBH010000229.1:0-5141 GCA_040388725.1 Verrucomicrobiota bacterium | reverse complement strand
ATTTGATTTTAGATGGGAAATTTTGTAAGGCACGCGTGATCAGGTTGCCCGTGCCAACAGTCACCGCTTCATTGCCGCGAATAGGAAGATCAAAGACAAAGCAATAATAACATCTATTCCCTTTCAGGATGAAATCACATCCTCCTGAGGAAACATCACAAGGTTTTCCTTCCCGAATTGCTTCAGAATAATGGTTCATCCATTTTCCAGCCACGGTCATCGCCTCATACTCATACCCGGGAATGGATCCCGAGGAGGTCAGCCCAATATTAAAGAGATAATTTGCTCCTACTTTTCGACAAAGAGCGAGATTCTCGATCACTTGGGCTGGTGAAAGATAATTAAAATCTTCAACCCCGATGCCCCAGTGCCCATTAAAAGTCTGGCACATTTCACTCGCGAGATATTTATTCATTCCGCTTTGGTCAACTGTCTTTGGTAGTGATTGCTCGTGAGTAACGCTATCGACTTCGAGGTTTCCGATTTTACCGCGGTTTTGTAATCCCGTATTATTCACAATAATCGCATTCGGTTGATATTTTCGAATCATTTTGTAGAGCCGGTTTTCTTTCCAATTCGCCTGTGGATATGCCCAATTTCCATCAAACCAAAGTCCTCCTATTTTCCCATAGTTCTTACATAAAATTTCTATAGATTGATGAAAATAATCGAGATAATCGTTAAACCACTTTTGGTTTTTATCCGGAAAATTTTTATCCCATCTCCAATCGATGGTTGTATGGTAAAAGAAAGGAGCGATTCCCTCGCAACGACATCCTTCTACAAACTCCGCTACAAGATCTCGTTTGGCGGCTGAGTGTGGTGCATCAAACCTTGAAAGCCCTCTCGTATCATAAAGTGAAAATCCATCATGATGACGTGTCGTCAAAACGATATATTTCCTCCCCACGGATCTCGCCCATGCAGCAATTTTCCGTGCGTCAAATTCCTCCGCATAAAACTTTTTCGATAGAGATTCATATTTTTTTGGATCGATTTTCAAAACATGTCTGGCCCATTCTCCTTGTCCTAAAAGGGAATAGAGACCCCAATGAAGAAAGAGCCCAAAACCATATTTTTCAAATTGAGCGACCCGCGGAAGTGGTTTAGGAGCTGAAATTGTCGGGATGTCCCACATGATTAGACTTTTTGTAAAGCGTTGTAGAATGTTATGTAAGAACGAGTATGCGTATAGAATGAAAGAATGGATTAGATCAAAATCAGCCCTTTGAGGACATTTCCACCAGCTTGCTCCGCCAAAGCTAGGTGAATAGACTCGAGTCCCTTCCACTCATGCGTGCGAAGCCACTCCGCCTTCAATTGTCCACTGATTATTCTCTGGCAAATCTCATGATAAAAAAGATCGTCCATAGGAGAAAAATAATGAACTGAAAAATCTCCTCCCACTGCCCCGAGTGGCAATTGGTATGAAAACCCCTGTGGGGCTCCATAAATTGCAACATTTCCGCCGGGTTTGATCAGCCTAATACCCGCTTCAAATACCTCTTGGTTTCCTGCTGCATCCAAAAACCAATCGGCTTTTGAGCCAATAATTTTTTGTATCTCCGCGTGCATGTCCTGATTCAACAAAACCCCGTGCGATGCTCCATTTTGGATGGCCCATTTAAATTTCTTAGGGTTTCTCCCTAAAACAATGATATGCGATGCCCCTTTCATTTTAGCGCATTGACACATTGTTGCGGCGGCAAACCCCGTTCCACCTATCACGAGAGACTTTCCCTGGATATTTCCTAATTTTTCTGTCCAGCTCGCGACCTCGGAAACACTCGTCGCTAAAACAGCATCTTCTAGCGAGATCGTTTCGGGAACAACGTGCTGGCGTGCAGAGGTGTAGTCATCCTTCTCCTGTGCAGCAGCAGCATCTCGAACGATTCCATATTCGGCAAATCCTCCCCAAGCCGAATATATTCCTTCTTTTTGAGTTCCTGGCCAGATAGCAACCGGTCTTGTCACTCGATCTCCTATTTTGTATTTCTTTACTTTTTCTCCTACTTTGATCACTTTTCCTACGCTTTCGTGACCTAACAGAGCGGGATACCAGATGGAGGGGTGATGAGCCTGACATCCTTCAATCAAATGCCTGTCGGTCGTTCCGCAGAGTCCGCATGCCTCTATTTTAACCAGTGATTCGAAAGGCCCCATTTCAGGTAGAGTGACGTCCTGAACTGCCACTTTTCCGTGAGCGGTAATAATAATTGCTTTCATCAAATTCATTTCCTCCAATCAAAAATAAGTCCAAGAAAATTATCGGATCCTTGATCGATCATTTCGTAAGCCTCTGCTGCTTTTTCAGGAGCATAAACATGGGTGATTAAATCCTTGGACTGGATCCATCCCTTTTGAGCCCATCCCAGTGCGGTCTCAACGGATTCTGCAGAATGCGCGCAGGGGAAATAGGCGCTCGGCAATCTCGTATGCAGTACACTCAAATCAAGTGGAGTAGGAGGAGGATACCATCCTTGGAAAACAAATTTTCCTCGCATCTTCAACAGCGGGAATAGACTATTCACCACAGTCGCGACACTTGAGGTATCAATGATGACATCGTAGCCTTCAGGTGCAATTTGAGAAGCGCGCTCAGAGACGTTTTCTCGTTTTCCATGGATGATATGACTTGCCCCTAATATTTTGGCGACTTCGAGGCGTGAATCCGCGATATCCATCGCCGTGACATGAGCTCCTTTTAAATTCGCAACTTGGAGCGCATATTGACCGATCACTCCAAGTCCACTTATAAAAACTTTCGCTCCAACAGGAATCGTTGCCATTTCGATTCCTCGCATCGCAACGGCACACAAACCCATTAAAGCAGCATCTTCTGATTTTAATCCCTGAGGCACTTTTTCGCAGTGATGAACCTCCAAATCACCGCCCCCCGCTCGTGGCCCACAAACATCTACAACCGCCTCTGCCACGTGAGATCCCATCCAACTTTTCCCATCAAGATCCTTTCCAAATCGAGTTGTAAAGTAGTAAGCGCGATCTCCTTCATTCCATCCTTTTTGTCGCGCCTCATTCCCCACCGAAACCACGACCCCCACTCCCATATATCCCGGCACGTTCGGAAATTGAATTTCAGCTCTTTTGCCCTGATAAGTCCAACGCTCTGTACCCACTGAAATTCCGCTCACTTCATTCCGAAGCGTAATATCTCTCGGAGTCGGATCTGGGAGTAAAATATCATCATAAACAACTTTTTTAGGTTGAACAAAAATAATAGCTTTTGTTTTCATGATAGGAGAATAACCTCTTACAATATCTCCCTCAATGGGATAAAAATGATATTTATGAGATTAAAATGACATCCCACTTTTCGAATTCATTTTGGGGAGACCGCATCTTCCCTCAACTCAATACTCTTTGGCGTGGATCGTGGCGACCAGGCCAAGTTGAACCCGCGCGGCTTCTTTACGACCATGAACTCGTTCTTCTGACAAAAGGTTTTTGCACCGTTCAAATAAACGATCAGTATTTCGAACTCCATGAAGGGGACTACATCATTATTCCTCCGAACACGTATCATGCCACATACACGAAGAAGGGAGTCTATCGGAATTGCATTCACTTTGATTGGCTGGAATATCGACAAAAAAAGCTTAACCCTCTCTACTGCTATTATCCAGAGAAGCCCTCTCATTCTTTAATTTACTCAACCCCTTCTTTTCTTCCGAAAAATCTATTCAGAGGATCGTTCAAGTCTCATAGCTCGATTCCTCCTCTTATTCATACGCTTTTTCATCGCTGGCAAGCAAACGATCAGGTTTCACGAGCATTGGCGCGTAGTACATTTTTAGAAATTATTCTTCTTCTCATGACCTCATCTCAAGAAAGAATAATCAACAGAAATTCCATTGAACACGCCTATAAAGTGAGAGATGTTATTGAGCAACGAGGTGAATCCCATGAAGGTATTCAATCGATCTTGAAATCTCTTGGGTTCAGTTATCCTCATTTATGTAGGCTTTTTAAAAGTTCATTTGGAATTACACCAGTGGAATATAGAAACGCCATCCGGCTCGAAAGAGCAAAAAAATTACTTTTGGAATCAAAAAAAAATATTACCGAAATCGCTTATGAAGTTGGATTTGATGATCCAGGCTACTTTAGTCGGCAATTTAAAAAACAAAATAAAATATCACCCAAGAATTTAAGAAGCCGATCTGATCTGACTTATTAATACTATAGACCGTTTTTCATTTCCTCACCATTTCAAGGAGTGGAGCGGGTCGGAGATCCGGATTTCCACAGCTGAACTAAAACTTTAATTTGATCGAGCCACAGAATTCCTGTGGATTTCGCAAGATGAAATTCCATTGAAATTCGTTCGGTTCCCAAAGGGATCGTTTTTAATTTATGGGTTCCTGAAAGCTCTTTCCAATCATAGGTACCTCCATATCCAAAGTAGGTGCTTCCAAAAAAATGAATTCGAGAAAAATCTTCTTTTCGAAATGCAATCGTATAACCCAGACCTTTTCCATAGACTTCTTTTCCCTTCCCCATGCAACTGACCTTAAAAACCAGATATTCATCTTCTTTGGGGACGGGGAGTAGAGTGAGGGGGATCTCCTGCCTGACGCCGTACCACTTGGTAAGTGTTTTTGCTTCCATCCGGAGAGATTTTCTTCCCTCATGGGGAGAAGAGCTATCGAGAGAGACGAGAAATCCTCCCTTTTTGTCTCCCTTGGCGGTTATTTCATCCGTCATTACGTTCCAACCTACAATGTTTCCAGAGGAGAGTTCATCTTGTTCAAAATTAGGATTTTGTAGAGGAATTTCTACTTCCTTGAGAAGAGTGTCTTCGGGATATTTCACAGGTTCAGGGGCATCATTAATTTTTCCGATGATAAAAATGGGCAGATTTTGTTCGAGATTGAATTGAACCTTTCCATTTGTGGGAATAAGTCGGGTTTCGTTACCCATTACATCGATCGAGAGGAGGAATTCATCCGGGGTTGAAAGGGTAACTTTAGACTGGGGAGTGGAATTCAGAAATAAGACATGAATGGATTTGTCGTTGTTTTGATAGGTGTATCCTTCCAGCCATCCTTGTTCTGAGCTTGAAAGAATATTGAGTTCTTTCACAAAGGTCGCGCCAGTTAGAAGGCGCGTTAAAGTTGCAA
>JAZKBH010000228.1:5802-8790 GCA_040388725.1 Verrucomicrobiota bacterium | reverse complement strand
CAAAATGACTTCCGATTCCATCGCAAATAGGCTTCTCGTTTCACGAGCCTTTTCGCATCGCTTGGCCCTCCCTTTCTACTCACCAAAAAGTTTTGTATTTTAAGTCGTAAAACGAGTCCTATTCAAGATCTGGGTTAAATTTCTGTCGATTGTAATAAAGGAGCAATCACGGGAGCCAATCCCTGCGCCATGCGGAGAAAACCGAGATCGGTTGGATGGACGCCATCGACGGTTCCCTCGCCGTCTTCGCCTAAAAGAAGATCTCCGGGAACGTAATGAATGGCATCATCCGTCGCCATGAGAGGCTTCACGACCGATTGGAAGGCTTGATTGGAGAGATAAGGCCTCGTCGTCTGAATATCCTGAATAAAAGTATTTTGATAGGTAATACTTTCAACCATGACTAACGGTGTTTTCGGGTGTTTCTTTCGAATAATGGCAATTAAGGGTCCCACCCGCTCTAGGACTTCAGGAGCCTGGATATTCGGCAAAGTATCCAAAACGAAAACTTGAGGATCGAGCTCTGCAAGCAATTGCGCGACTTCAGGCTCCGCTTGCCCGTTGCCAGAGAATCCGAGATTAATCACAGGAACATTCAACCAGCGCCCCAAGAGAGCAGGGTAGGTCATCCCAGGCCGTGAGGCACAGCCTCCTTGAACAATGGAAGATCCATAAACCACAATCGGTCGAACCGTTGCGGAGGGAATGGAATGGAAAGTCGCTTCCTGTGAAACCCCAATTTGAAGACTTTGAATTCCATTATAAAGCGGAAGATAAAGACGATAGTCCCTCATCCCTTGCTTCGGAATCTTCTCGATCACTTTGACATTGTTCGTGGGACTCTTCGTCGCTCGTCCCACCGCCAACCACTTCCACTGATTTTGATATTTTACGTAAAGATCTAATCCACTCACGCCGGTCGCGGGCATATGATCCATGGCAAGATCAGGATTCACAACGGTCCAATTCAAACTGATTTGATCGGAGTCGGTGGAAAACCGAATTTCAATTCCCGCACTGTGACGACTGAGTTGCCAAACGGGATCACGAACGACTCCCTTCGCTCGAGCAGGTAATCGGGCAAAGGGCTCTTCGAGCACTTCAGGCGTCCATCCTTGGCCGATCACTTGAAGTTGTCGCGCATCATACCATTTCAAGTTTTCCCCTGAGGAAGCGACGGCAAAATTAGAATCCAATTGTTCTCGTGAAAGAGGAGTCGGCTGAAGCGGAAGAGGCATAGTTATTAAATCCGTTTAATGAACGACCTTGGGGGCATGATGCCCATCCCAGAGTAAGCGTTTTTGACTCACTCTCATTTCAAGGCCTTTCTTTTGAAGAAGAATCGTGGATTTTATCTGTTTTTCAAGTTCCAATCCGACTCCCCAAGAAAATCCACTCACGCTCCAGAACTGATCGTCTGAAAATTCTTTTTGAATGGCGACATAGTGGGTGGATGGTTTTCCCGGTGCATCCAAAAATCCATCTCGAAGTTCCATTCGACTTTTCCCCTGAGATTCATTCTTTCCTAAAGGAAGCACTCGCATTTTTAATTTTTGCTCCTTTCCTTCAATCCCAAATCCTTCTCTTCCTGAAGCGTCAGGATCCAGCTTCATTTTGCCTTCACTATGCCAAAGCCAATCAATTTGATGTTTCCCCGGCTTTTTAAAAACGCCGTGATCCATCACATAAAAAACTTTGTCTTTGGTTGAAAACAAAAGAACCCGTCGAAAAAGAGAGAGCCCTTCATAAGCTCGATCCCCGTCGATCACAATCCACTTCCAATCCCCATTTCCTCCTTGGGAAATCAGGTTTCCTCCAGAGCCTAGGATCTGTCCCTCTCCATCCACTAAAATGGTATTATGGGCAAAAGTTTTCTGGAAATAATTTTTCCCATCGGGATCGCTATACACACATGTGCCCGCATCCGTTAACAGGTAATCGTTTCCAGCATACAAAAGGAGAGCCCCCGTATCAGGATGTTTATGTCCTTTTTGTTCCTTCCCCGCCACTAACCCCATCAAAACATCTTCCTTTCCAATTTTTCCGCGCCACGGATGGAATCCAAACATCGGATAAGAACGAAAACCAGAAAATGGCTTAGAAACGGATTTATCTTTTTCCTCAGGATTGTACCACGCCAATGTCCAATGCGATTCTGGAAGTCCTCCGAATACTTTCATGAGATAATCGCGGAATCCACGATTGGGATAACGACGTTGATACCAAACAAACTGTTTTCCATACATGACCATCGCATGTTTGCTGTATTCGAGAGGTTGTAGATCTTCCAGCCAGTAGGTTTGACGGCAATCATTGATATTTACATGCCTTTTCCCATCCGGGCCGGTCATATCGGTCACCCATTGGGGAAGGTTTTTAAGATGCGGATGTTGAATAAGGGATAAATCTCCTCCCGAGGCTAAAACCTCCGCAAAAAGCACGTAATCTTTTGCTCCATAATTCGCATAGGCGAGCCCTTCCGCATAGGCGCCATCCGCGGACTGAGCATCCAAACCTTGAAGCGTCAATTTTTTCGCGAGCGCTAACCATTCCTCGCCTTCTGGCGCCCACTTCTTAAAGACGAAAGCTGCAATTCCGAGACTTGCGACGGGAATTGTGAATTGATTCGAGTGAACCGCCTTAAATGCAAAAAACCAAGGACGTCCGGCTTTGTAGTCGTCCACAATTCTTCGGGCATGCGTCACCACCCCTCCTAAAATTTCAAACAAATCATGGTCGACCATTTCAGAAAAACAAAGCTCAACCCCGATCGCCATCGTTTGTAAAAGGACTGATGTCGCAAAAGATTCTCCTTCTCCCGTGATCGCGACCCGTTTTTCATCCGACATACTCCAACCATCATACGTCCATCGAGGCCAACGGGCACTATTGACCATCCATCGAATCGCCGCTTTCGCATATTTTTTTTCTCCTGTGATGCGATAAGCAAAACCGAGGTTCGAAACCGCGGCTAAAACTTTATGCGAC
>JAZKBH010000228.1:0-5761 GCA_040388725.1 Verrucomicrobiota bacterium | reverse complement strand
AGAGACGTTCACAATGAAACGAGGATCCTGACCATTCAGATCCTTACGGGTGGCAAAATGAGTTCCTGTACAAAATTCTTCGCTGATTTTATCCAATGTATCTTCGTCGATCGGAGGATCTTGAGCGAGGTATCCCTCTGCTAATTCGATCACCTTTTTGGCGGAGGGCTGCAATTCCGGATATTTTTGAATTCGAGCCACGAGTTCCTCATGACGAGGACCCATCCATGATTCAGAGGGATGAATTGAGTATTGAGATTCCGGTTGAATTCACAATGGTTTTATTTTTTTGAAATTTTTAAAGCTCGATCGATGAATAATCCGACTTGCAGTTCAATTTCTCCGTCGGTTGACCTGCCAAAAGAGCCTATAAGAAAGAACCGTATTCAAAAATCTACCTTCTTTTATCATTCATAATCTATATTAAATTTAACGTTCAATTTGTCAAATTAAAAGCCAGCATTATACGCACCTTCCGACTTTTATTTTGGAGCAAGAGTTTAAAAAAATCCACTTCATTTCTTCCGAATTTCGATTTGAAATTTCCCAGGAATGGCCGCTTTCCACATGTCGTCCGTCAAATGCTCCACCTCCAATCGAATCTCCTCCTCCCGAGGTTTATTGAGGCGATATTGTTCCAATTGATTCTGATGATATTTGCTATTCCAGGGACGACTGATTTCTTCGTATTTTTTGGCGATTTCTTCCGGGTCCGTATTCGGAGGGACTCCTGTCGGATAGACGCAATTTCCGACAAAAATAAGTCCTCGCAGTTTTTGATCCTTTTCGGATCGCGCTTTATTGAACGCCGCTACCTTCATTGCCTGTTCCATCGCCGGGGTTTTTTCCGTTGCTAAATTAATCCCCTGATCCAACTCCGCTGAGGGATACGTCCGAATCGATTGGCCATTGATCAATAACTCATAATTTCCGTCATCCAATCCCGAGATCTTCAACCTCTCTTGATTGAGATCTTGAATAAAAGGAATCCCATCCAAAAGAAATTGAGCCTCTTCCGGAACCGGAAAGGGGAGCGATTGAGGATGGTAGTCAAAAGCGATTTCAGAGGTCGAAGTTTTTCGGAGATCGATGTGACAGTTGGATGCATGAAGCACTTTTTGTTGCCGCGCATCCAGCTCAATCGTGGCAATTTCTGCGGGTGCGCCTTGAGCTTTCAAAAAATAATAAGCCATGACGAGATGTCCGGGAATTCCCGGATGAACGCGATCCCTACTCACCAAAGTTGCCTGGGGATCCTTCTCTTGAATTTTAAGATTAAGTGCCGTCATCGGCGTGTGAATATCGACAAAGCTAAATCCAAATTGTTTGGCGAGGGTAAGAACAATTTGAGAACAAATATCAAGTGCCTTATTGACCCCCGGATTATTGGGAGATTCAAAATGAGCGGTATCATCATAAACGGAGGGACTCATCAAAATCACCTTCGCCCCTTTAACTTTTAATTGCTCAAAGGCAGTCGTGAGACTTTTTGAATATTGATCGAGTGCCTCCTTCCGTTTTACCTCTACCGCCTCTCCTTCGCTTCCTGGAGCATAGAGACCTCGAAAAACATCATTCATCCCCAAAAGCACCGAAACAATCGTCGGATTTCTCTCAAAAACATCCCAATTCCATCGATTGAGAGTACGAAGGGCATAATCCCCATTAATTCCACAATTGATCGTCGTAAAACGTTGATCCGGATGGCGCGTGGCCCAGTAGAGATAAATCAAAGAATGATAACTTCCATCATGGGTGATGCTATCTCCCACCACACACCAGCGATCTCCTTCCTTAAAAAAAGGCAACCCCGCGACGTCTCCTTCGCAAGGAGCAGCGATCAAGAGCGCTGCGAACATCAAAAAGCGAAGAATTATATTCATCGTTACATATTCACTTTAAATTGAACGTTCAATTTGTCAAAGTAAATTCAAAATTTTAGTTAAAAATAGGAATCCGCTTACCGTTTTTTTAATTTTTGAGGGTGATAAGGGGCCGTCGAGTTTCTGACGATAAGCTCCGGAGCAATCGTTTGAAATGCGATTTCCGTTCCCGGTGCACTGAGGACATCCAGAATCATCTGACCCGCGGCTCTCCCCATTTGATCAAAATCTAATCGAATCGAGGTCATTGCGGGATGAAGGTAACTGACGTATGGAAAATCATTATAGCCGACAATCGAAATATCTTCCGGAATGCGATAGCCCGCCGCCTGGAGAGCGCTTGAAACTAAAAGGGCGAGCGTGTCATCATAACAAACAAGAGCCGTCGGAGGTTTCTCTTTCATGACACGAGTGACAAACTCATGAACTTCTTTTTTATAAAGCTCTTCCCTTTTTGCGTACTCTTTGATCTGAGGAACGTGCAGAGAAAGGCAATGAACCGTCGGCGTTTCTCCTGCTTTTTTCATTGTCTCCGAATAGGCCTGAAGACGTTTCTCATGGGAATAGTGAGGAGATCCTGAGCCAACAAAATGAATTCGCCGATGCCCCAGATCTAAAAGATGTTTTGTTGCTAAAGTCGCTCCCCTCAAATCATCCGCATAAATACTATTCTTTTTCCGAGGGCTATTTAAAAAAACAGATGGAATCGAAAATCGAATTAAATCTTCTTCGATCGCACGATCTCTTTCTTGAGAAGAGCCACTCAGAATGACCGCATCCACCGATTGTTCACGAAGGTAACGGGGAAGCTTCTGATCTGCGGAGCGAATTCCATCATCCTGAATAATTTGAATTTGAAGGTCCTGAGAGACAATCACTTCATTTAATCCCAATAAAGTTAAAAAAGGAACCAAAGGAAATGCACCGGAGGAGCCTGATCCTAATTTATAAGAAGGTAATATAAAGCCGATCTGTCCCAGTTTCCGGGATTTCATCGCTTTCCCTGAAAAATGAGGCCGATAGTTCAGTTTTTTGGCCAATTCTTCAACCCGTTTTACTGTTTCAGGGCTCACTTTTGAGGTTCCCGATTTTCCGGCAAGTGCGGCAGAAACCGCTTGAGCGCTAAGATCGAGTTGGGCTGCCATTTGCTTCAGAGTAACCATGGATTTAAATTACGCTTCCAGGCAGGGCTTTGCGATCAAAAATTCTCTTTAAAAATTTCGGTGATACTTTTCCCGCTTTTTTGACATTAAACGTTCAATTTATCATTTTTAAGCTCATTTTGGTCCTTTTTGACCGATTTTCAGTTAAATCACGTCAAAAATCAATAAATCCAGATTGACAAATTTAACGTTCAATTTATGATTTATAATGAATCTCTCCCTAACCCCTTACTCCAAAATGGAAGTAGATTTAAAAAAGCGATTGAATTGAGTTTCCCCTCCCTTTTTCGCTTTGCCTCTTTCTAAAACCCTCATTTAAACCCGCAATCATTCCGTCCTCGAAGCGTAAAAAAGGATTTATGAATCACCCCATTTTCGATCAAAAACTCTCCCCTCAAACCACCCTCCGTGTCGAAGCCCTCTTAGAAAATGCGATTCGAATTCGTGTTTCAAAAAAGATCGAGAAAGAATCGACTTTGGTTCGCTATGGAATTTATAAAAATAATTGGGCCGCTTCGGAAAACAAATTCACCGCTCAAAATGGAGTCATTCAATGGAGAGCAGAAAACATTCAATTCGACCTCCAATCCGACCTTTCCTCGCTTTGCGTTCGAGATCCCTCGGGAAAAATGATTCTCGAAACCTCTCAACCCATTAAAGCCCCCGATGAGGGTGGATTTCATCTCTCGCTTAAACTCAAAACCGACGAAAAACTTTACGGCCTTGGCGATGTGAATCGCGAGTGCGTTCAAAAAAGAGGAACCAAAGCGACGATGTGGGTGACGAATGTTGCGAGTTATGCCCCCATTCCTACCTTAATCTCTTCCGAGGGATGGGGGCTCGTTTTGGGAACCACCTGGAAACATTTTTTTGATCTCGGTAAAACAGATACCGATCTCTTAAAGATTTGGAGCCGAAAAGGAGATCTCGATCTCTATTTTTTTACGGGAAAAAATTATCAGGAACTCTTACAAACCGCCACCGCGATCACCGGACGTCCCACCCTTCTTCCTTTATGGGCCTATGGGCTCACGTTTGTCTGCAATCAACAAGCGAATGCTCGAGAACTCGTTGAAGATGCACTTCATCTCCGCCAAGCGAAAATTCCCTGTGACGTCATGGGTCTTGAACCGGGATGGATGGACGAACATTACAATTATTCGATTGAAAAGAAGTGGCATCCCGAACGCTTCTACATTCCCCCCTGGGTGAGAAAACCGGGAGATCCGAGCGCCGGAAATCAGAATACGTTTGTCGGAGCAATCAACCGATTGGGATTTAAATTGAGCTTATGGCTCTGTCAGAACTATGACCTCTCCTTTGAAGAAGAGCGGCGTGCAGGCGCTCGAATTGAAAATGGAAAAGTGGTTCAAAACTCTCCGCATCCCGACGATTTTGAACAAGACCAACATTTCGGACATGGTCCGGTGATGTCCGATACGCTTACCAAACCAGAAATTCCGTGGTTTGATCACCTGAAGTCTTTTATTGATGATGGAGCTCGGGCTTTCAAATTGGATGGCGCCCTTCAGGTCAACGAACATCCCGATCGTAAATGGGGAAATGGAATGGAGGACGAGGAGATGCACAATCTTTATCCTTCCATTTATAATAAGCAAATGGCTCTCGGATTTCGGGAATATACCGGAAAACGTCCTTTGATCTATTCCGCAGGCGGATATGCGGGAATTCAGCAATACGGAGCGACGTGGGCCGGAGATACAGGCGGCGGCAGCAAACCTTTGGTCAGTATGATTAATCATGGATTATCCGGTCATACGAACACGAGCTGTGATATGGATATTTTTAGTGAAGCCGGAATTCACTTCGGCTTTTTTCAGCCTTGGTCCCAGGTCAGCTCGTGGGCGTATTGGAGACATCCGTGGCTTTTAGGAGATAAGTTACTCCCAGTATTTCAATCCTATTGTCAGCTTCGTTACGCTCTGATTCCTTACATATACTCCATGGCGCATATCGCACACCAATGCGGACTTCCTATTTTACGCGGACTTCCCTTTCAACATCCCGAAAGTCCCGAGTCCGATGAAAAAATTCATCAATATTATTTCGGAGAATTTTTTCTAACCGGCGCATTCTTAAAAAACTTTTGGCTTCCCAAGGGACGATGGTACGATTTTTGGACCGGTGAAATCGTCGAGGGAGGTCAGACATTTGAACCTCAAATTCCGCCGCAGCGGGGAGGTCCTCTCTATGTGAAGGAAGGGGCTTTAATTCCACGCTGGCCCGTAATGGATTATATCGGTCAAAAAGAACTTACCGAAATTTTTCTCGATCTCTATCCTGGAAAAGTAAATTCCAGTTTCACTTTATATGAGGACGATGGAGAGACATTTTCCTACAGCGAAGGAAAAATGGCTACGACTCACTTTGAGTTTTCGGGTTCTGACCAGAAATTGAAATTAAAAGTGGGAGTACGTCAGGGAACGTATGAGGGAATGCCGGAAAAAAGAACCGTGATTATTTCCCTGCCTGATCCTGGATTTGAAATGACATGGAGATTAAATAGCCGCTCCTGCGAATCTACAAAAGAGAATGGAAAGATTCTCATCCCCATTTCTGAAATTCAAGGAAGAGATCAACTCTTAGAGGCGGAATGGAAATAGCTTAAAGTTTATAGACTTAAACCCAAACTTGCATTGGGAAGTTAAAATAGGGAGGGCCAAGCGATGCGCGGCCTTGACTTTGAGAGGGAAC
>JAZKBH010000227.1:0-3188 GCA_040388725.1 Verrucomicrobiota bacterium | reverse complement strand
TCCCTCCAGACAAATCAATTTTCAACAAAGCATTTAAGATATTCATTTTTTCTTAAACTTTCCTCATTTCCTGCATTCCTTAGAGATCATTGCCTTTGGAAAACATTTTAAAGTTGCGTCCTCATATCGTTGCGTGAGACATTTCCACCCTCACTATGATCAAAGTCAGAAACCTCGGGAGGCTTGGAAATAATTTTTTCCAATTTGCCTTTGGCTACGCCGCCTCGCGCGAGCTCGGGACTGACTTTTTTATGGATGACATGGGTTGGTTTCATCTCTTTAAAAATCGTTGCTATTGGCAACTCAAAAACAAACTACTTCTTCAACTCTATAACTCCCGTCCAAGACCTGAATTCAATTGGACTGATAACACAGTCCCTCCTTCTATTCGGCTCTCGCAGCTTCAAAATGGAGTCTCTTATCGAGGCTATTTTCAATCGGAAACGTATTTCCTCAAATATGAAAAAGAGATTCGGAAAATATTTCAATTTCGCCAACCTTTTATTAAACGCTTCGATCAGGAATTTACGGAGCTCCGCTCTCAGGAACGTATTTTAACAATTAATGTTCGAGGCAGTGAATATCTGCAATTCCCTTTTTCACTTCCAGCTTCGTATTATGAAAAAGCGTACGCGACGATTTTGGAAAGTGATTTCAAACCGGGTCTTGTCCTCGTCATTACGGACGATATTCTTTTTGCCCAAAAAATTCTCGATTTCATTCCAAATAAAATGTTTATCCCCAATCGATCGCCCGAAAAAGACTTTCGATGGCTCACTCTTTCCGATGCCTTGATTATTCCCAACTCCTCATTCACGTGGTGGGGAGCATGGCTCAATGAACGATCCAAAATCACGGTCGCACCTCGTCATTGGATCGGATGGCCTCAGAAGACGGAAGATCCTGTGGGGATTACGGTTCCCCAGTGGAAATGGATCGATTGGTAATTTAAGAAGAAATACCGTTTTCACCACAGAGACGCAGAGGCACAGAGTTTTAAACCCAGATTCGTCATGAGAGGTGAATCTGGGTTTAACAACCTCTTCACTTGTGTCTCTGAGGCTCTGTCGTAAAAATCCAATACCTTTGAATTAATTCCCTAAATAAAACGGATTATAGCGTTTCTCGAGTCCGACACTCGTCACCGGTCCATGGCCGGGAAATAAAAGTGTCTCTTTTCGAAGAGAGTAGAGTTGATCGTTGTTGGTTTGAATCGCTTCACCATACGCGGAGCTCGCTCCCCCCATGGAAGAAGCAAAAATAGCATCTCCGACAAATGCAATGGGAGGAAGGGTTCCTTCGATCAAATAGCTGATCCCTCCAGGGGTATGACCGGAGGTTAAACGCGTCTCAATACAATACGCACCGACTTCGAAGATTTGACCGGCAGTAAAACGATTCGCTCCAATATTAGGTTCGCGATCGCCGATCCAAACCTCTGCTCCTGTTGCCTCCGCAATCTGCGTCATTCCGCTGATATGATCTCGATGAGCGTGAGTCAGAAAAAGATAATTTAAGGTCACCTCTTCTTCCTTAATTTTTTTCAAGAGCGGAGTTGCGTCCGTGCCGGTATCAAAAGCGACAGCTTGCTGCGTATTTTCGTCGATCAATAAATAGGAGTTCACATCAAACTCTTTAAAGGGCGTTCTAAATACCGTGATATTCGCCGGGATAAGAGCAAAAGGTCGTGGTTTTTTGGATGCTAATTGTAAAAGGGCTTCCGCTTTCAGCGAAAGTTTCAGAGCTATTTTTCGAATTACTTGTTCTTTTTTCTCGGGATCGGAAATCGAATCGAGCGTGGCGGCATCGGCCCCCGCATAGGCGAGGAGCTCTTGATCGGAGACCCCCAGTCCTTTTTGAGCCTTGCGGATCACATCCTCCGTAAAGTCCTCAAGAGAGTTTTTCATTGAAAAAAACCTAGCATCAAGAGACGCTAGTGCAAATCCGACTCATGGACCTTAGCCAATTTAGCTCAAAAAACTTCGACCGAGGAGCTTCCCGCATCAAGGAAGCCCTTTGGATTTTGGTTCGTGCCCTTTTTTTTCTCACACCACTTCCTTTTCCATCTTTTTTGCGAGCATCCCTTCTTCGACTCTTTGGAGCTCAGGTCGGTCATCACGTGGTCATCCGATCCCGTGTCATGATCTGGATGCCATGGCGACTCCATCTCGGGGATCATGTCTGGATCGGCGAAGAAGCGTTTCTTCTGAATCTCGCCCCGATTCATATTGAATCGTCCTGCTGTATTTCCCAAAGAGCCTTTCTTTGCACCGGCTCCCACGATCATCGTAAAGTCGATTTCACATTCAAAAATTCGCCAATTACTTTGCGAACAGGATCCTGGATCGCGGCTCAAGCCTTTGTCGGCGCCGGAGTCGAAATCGGGAAAAATGCAATCGTGAGCGCAGGAAGCATCGCCTTGGAATCTGTCCCTGAAAATACCATCGTTCGAGGTAATCCCGCCACTCCTTGCGGAACTCGCTACTCCTCATGATTCTGATCCTGAATCAATTTTCAGAAAATGACCCCGCCCCGACCAGTCGTTATTTAAAAGAATGGGCGGATGATCTCCGCTCCCAGGGGAAAAAAGTCCAATGGATTTCGAGTTCATCTTCTTATCGAAAATCACCCCGATTTTTTTTATTTCGAATTTTAAGAGATTTCTCTGCTCTACTCGGACTCGGAATTCGTGGAATAACCGCTCTCAGTCCTTCTTTGATTATCACGAGTAGTTCTCCTCCGGGAATGCTCATCATGGCCACTCTCTTAAAGTTGTGGCATCGCGTCCCGCTCATTCATTGGGCGATGGATATTCACCCCGATCTCACTTTTGCGCTCGGTGAAAAAACTCCATTTCGTTCTTTTTTCAAAAAAACGATGGCACTCTGTTATCCTTATTGCGATCGAGTTTTGACTTTAGACGAAGGGATGAAAAATCATCTTTTAAAAACTTATCACGTCTCTGCCCTCGTGACCCCTCTCTGGCCCCTTCACGAAATTTCTTTTTTTCCGAAAGTCACTCCTCTCGCCCCTCCTCGTTGGACTTATTCCGGTAATCTCGGAAAAGCCCATGAATGGATAACCCTTCTCGAAACCCAGCACGAACTTGAAAAAAGAGGAACTCCTTTTGTTTTACGACTTCAAGGAAATGCCTTTCAACGACTTTCGCTTGATCTTTTCCGTCCCCG
>JAZKBH010000226.1:8748-11072 GCA_040388725.1 Verrucomicrobiota bacterium | reverse complement strand
GATCCTTTTGGATTTGCGATCTCGTTCTGCACTCCATCCCCGAAGTTGATGAGTCTCATTGGAAACGCTATGCCGATTATTTAACGACACTCAAAGGACCTGACTATCCCAAGATCGTTTTTGACTACATTCACAAAGAAGATTCTCCACGACCAATCATGGAGCAAATTAGACTTTTAGAAACAGTCGGCTTCAAAGAAATTGAAATTCTTCACAAAAACAATCTATTTGCTGCTTTTGGTGCAAGAAAAGATCTTACCTCTTAGCCTCTTCAAAAGAACATTCCATTAATTGATCGAGTTTCACCTGATGGAAAAGCTTCATCACCAAGGGTGATCCAATTTTCGCGGAAAGAGTATATTTGTTTTTTAACTCCTTGATCATATTCAATACGAAATTTAATCCAGAAGAATCAATCATCTTGGTCTTTAAAAAATCAAATTCAAATCTCTCGATTTGACTCTCTTTAAACTGCGGATGAATCATAAAAACACTGAGCTCCGCCATCAACGATTCGACGTTGGTACTTTTAATGTCTTCAAATACCAGTGAGATCGTCTTCGCTTCGATTTGAAATTTCACAAACACAGTTTTTTATCCTCTTAAAAAGCCTTGAAGGAATTCTTTTACAAAAAAAGAGCTCCTTTTTTCTTCCTCATTTCTTTTGAAACGAAGAGAAAAGCTCTCGTTATTTAACGCGACATAGATTTAATTTATATAGTAAAAACCGAATAACAAGTGAAATACAATGCCCAGGACTCGCGGCGCTCGTCCCTCCAATTTTCAGTCAGAGTCACTTAACGTTTATTTTAAACGCCCGTCGATAGCCCTGCGGTCTGAAGTGTCAACGGAGCAATCATATCAGTACGAGATCCTGCGGGAATCAAACTCAGGAGTGCTTTTCCCTCAAGAATTTTTTGATTTTCTAAAACTTGAAAAAGGGAATCCATAATTTCTGGATCACTCGATATTTCTTGAAGTGCTTGCCCCACCACCAGAGGACGAACCGCGGCCGCCTGCGCAAATGCAGCCGCGGCTTGGCGCTCAGCGGCACTAGAGATCAAGTTGACCTGATTCTCTCCATCCTGTTTGATCGCTGCCGTCACCTGACGCAAGCGATTCACCACCTTACTTTCAATCTGATGAATCATTTCGGCATCTCGAAAATGGACTTTGCGAATATAAACCGATCCAAGTCTATAGCCCCATTCTTTGGACTGAGGAGTCACTTCTTCACGAACCAAATGACTCATTTCATGACGATTTTCCAACATTCGAGAAAGCTTCAGATTACTGAGTGCGCGGATGGTCGTGTTACTGACATTTGCGGCTAATGAGCCTTGGGGATCATTGTTTTTAAATAGAAAAGAGAGGGGGTTATCAATCCACATTTCATACCAAACCCCAATCCCCATCGGAGCTCCCTCTTCGGAGTTCACGGGCTGGCTTCGGAGATAGCGTTGATCGAGTCGAAGATCGACGCTGTAAACCTGTCCAAAAACAGGGAGCAAAAAGGATTTTGCTCCAAATCGAGGGAAAAGAAAATGAAGTCCAGGTTCATTAATCTGCCCCACCACATCTCCAAAAAGCACATACACTTTGCACTCGCGCTCCTCCACCGTCGTGTAAATGCCTAGCAATCGAACAGCTCCAAAAAACATAGGAACCAACATCCAACAAACCGTAAAAGTCAGTATCGCGGTAAAGAGAACACTCATGATTTAACCTCACGTACAATTTGGCGAGCTTCCGCAAAAAGAGGGAGTCGAATATTTCTCAAATAAGCCTGGAGAACCCCCGGACCATGTCCTTTGAGTTCCGTAAGCTGAGCGGCCATCCATCGCAACGGTTCAACTTCTGCCTGAGCCTTCAACGTTTCGATTTCAACGGCCCGTTTCGATTGCACAATTTTTTGATCCGAAGCCGCTTGAGCCAAACTGATCTCGGAAGAAACCTGGTTATGCGCGGTATTAATAGCCGCCAATGCCGATTCCACCTCATGCGGCGGATTAATCTCCGTGATCAAGGCTGCTTCCATTTTGATACCATAACGCCAGGAAGAAGAGGTGCACTCGCTCTCCATATGATCGTTTAGATCTCGCAGATTTTTACGAAGATCATTAATGGAGATTCCATGAATGTGACTCGAAGACTCAGGAGCAGACGCAGGAACTTCAAAGTTCGCAATTCTCTCGCGAAGCAACGAGGAAATGAATCCCATCACATGTGCCACCGGCTTCTTAATTCCGAAGAGATACGCATAAAGATTTTTTTCTGAAATAGAGAAACGAATCTGTCCTGCCAAACCGGTATTTAAATGATCC
>JAZKBH010000226.1:0-8738 GCA_040388725.1 Verrucomicrobiota bacterium | reverse complement strand
AAATGATCCTTGGTCACCGCATCCAGGGACTTCCCTGAATTATTGGAGGAAGGAGAAACAGGATCATGAGCAATGCTGATCGTTTCCGTCGCGATAGAAACCTTGTAAACCTTTTGCCAAGGCCATTTAAAATAAGGCCCCCCTGGTCTAACAACTTGCAGTTGAGGATAGTGATAACGATCGAGATCGGCCTCAGGAACCTCCACGGGAATCTCTTTTCCCTCAGAATCTAAAAATCGTTCTGCTTTGCCGAATGAAGTGATCACTGCCCTCTCATTTTGTTCAACCGTATAAAACCCTGCAATCAAACAACGGACCATCAGATAAAAGCCAATACCGATCAGTCCACCCAATATCATCGAAGGAGTCAGGAGAAGATTTAGCATTCCCGAATCTTGCAAGGGAGTTGAAGAAAAGCGACTTCTTTTCGAAGGAAGCAGATAAAGGAAAATAAAGACATTTTCACCGCGGAGGACGCGGAGGTAACGGAGGAATACCTTAAAAATATATTTTATTTTAAACCCAGATCTTGCATTAGAACTGGAGGGGCAGTGGCCCACTGCCTTCCCCGTCCTCTGAGGCACAGAGCCTGTGCCCCTCCAGTTTTATCACCCTTTTGGTCTATGACTTTACAGATAAAACCGATTTCCAATGACGCATCTGGGTTAAAACCAAAGGCATTTCTTCCTGTATTTCGGACTTTCGTAGTAAAAGTATAAATCTTTGGTTTTTCTCCGTTACCTCCGTTTACTCCGCGGTGAAAATGTCTTTATTTTCCTGCAGAATGACGGGCGGGACGGGGAAGATCTTTGCGTAAAACATCAAGGAATCCGTTTACAAATTTTCCGGATTCTTCGGTGCTAAATTTTTTAGCGATCTCAATCGCTTCATTGATCGAGACGACGGGAGGAATATCATCACAATGGAGCATCTCAAAAAAAGCGAGGCGGAGAATGTTTCGATCGATGGGAGCAATCCGATTGAAGTCCCAGTGCTTGGATAAAGCCTCAATCTTAAGATCGATCTCTTTTTGTTTCTCTAAAATGCCTTGAATTAATCGGGTAGCAAATTTTTTGGTATCGGGCTTCGTTTCTTGAGACTCCCAAAAATAGGTCAAAGTCTGATCCAAAGAATACTCCGGAACGGATTCCTTGTAGTAAAGAAACTGAATCACTTTTTCACGAGCATCACGACGCATTCCCATAAAACTAACCTTTCAAACGAGCAACCGAGAGCGCCGCCAATGCAGCTTCTCGACCTCGATTCATTTTCCCCTTACAACGCTCACGAGCTTGTTTTTCGGTTCGAATTGAAAGAACTTCATGAATCACAGGAACATCACATTCTAAGCTGATTTTCATGAGCGCATCCGTCACCGCGCGTAAAATTTCCGTATTATGAAGCGTCGCTCCTTGCCAGAGTAATCCGAGTGCGATCACCGCATCATAACGAGCAGACTCCGCAAGACGCTGCACTTGAAGCGGAATTTCAAAAGAACCAGGAACCCAAATCACTGTTAAATCGTAGGCAGAGAGAATCTCCTGTACCGAATCGAGCATCGGTTCGGTATATTCACGATGATAATCACTCACCACCACTGCAAAATGAAAAGAACGAGACTTCACAAGGAAGAAGGCTCTAGCACTCGATTGTAAGACGTAAATCTTAAAAACTGAGGATCGCGGGCGTTAACCAATGAAAAAATAAAAATACGATTTTCACCACAGAGACAAACCGAGACACAGAGTTTTTGAGGATCATTCTTAAAATTCGGCTCGAATCTGAGGGATGGCCCCTTGTTGGCGATTCACTTGAAAGGCGCTATGAACAATCCTACTCGTTAAAACCTGGAAATCTTTTATGATCTTATATGATCCATCATGGGTTAGGCAAAAGTTAAAACCCTGCGTAATGGTCCAAAAAACTCTGCGCCTCGGTTTGTCTCTGTGGTGAAAACCGCATTTTCCTTAAATTGACGCCCATGCGCATATACGGGATCGTCCCTTCAAGCCAAAAGATAAAATTTTTGAGTTTTTATGTTGTTTTTTGAGGGAGCTTCTTTTGAATGTCCCCCGTATGGACCATGGTCTCTTTTCTTTCATCGGAATTTTCGCTCAATTCGATACTACCATTTTTGTGGTCAGTTCGCTGATCAAAACCGCTGTGGTTTTAGGAGTCGTCCTCGGAATTGTCTCCTACACCGTGATGGCGGAACGACGTGTCAGTGCCGCTCTACAAGATCGTGTCGGTCCTAACCGCGTAGGACCCTTTGGATTACTCCAACCGATTTGTGATAGTGCCAAGTTCATCTTCAAAGAGGAGTTCACCCCCGATCACGTGAACAAATTCTATTTCTGGCTCGCTCCTGTTCTTGCGGTTTGTCCTGCGCTCATCACCATCGCCGTCGTCCCTTTTGCCAGCCTTCAAGAAGTTCAAATCCCTTTTTTCGACATCCTTATTCCCTCCCCTGGAGTGATTGCAGATATCGATATCGGTGTTCTCTTCGTTTTTGCCCTCGCCTCCTTAAGCGTTTATGGAATCGTTTTGGCCGGATGGTCTTCGAACTCGAAATACCCTTTCTTGGGTGGAATTCGTTCGAGCGCACAAATGATTTCGTATGAAATCTCGATGGGACTTTCGATTATCCCGCTCTTCATGGTTTTCGGAACTTTAAATCTTTCTGAAATCATCACGAAACAAATTGAACATGGTTGGACCATTTTCCCCGTCATGTCGGCCTCCTGGACTTTCGAAAGCTTCTTTTTGCTCCCCTTCTTACTTCTCTCGTTTGGACTTTTTCTCGTTTCTTCTTTTGCTGAAACTAATCGTACCCCTTTCGATTTGCCTGAAAGCGAAACAGAACTCGTGGGAGGTTATCACACCGAATACTCCTCCATGAAGTTTGCTTTGTTCTTTTTGGGTGAGTACGCCGCGATGATCGTGGCCTCAGGCGTCATGGTCACTCTCTTTTTGGGCGGTTGGAGTCTTCCTCTTGGATTTATTCAACAAGCCATGACTCATCTCGGCATTGAACCCATTGGTTGGTTTAGCACGCTTGTCGATTGGTTTGCAGGACAAGGCCATCCTTGGTGGTTTATTCCGATCCAAGTCGGAGTCTTCCTTTCCAAAGTATTTGTATTCCTTTTCTTCTTTATCTGGGTGCGTTGGACAGTGCCTCGTTTCCGTTACGATCAACTCATGAACTTGGGCTGGAAAATTTTCTTACCCACTGCGCTTGCAAATGTTCTTTTAACGGGAATCGCTCTTGCGATCCTTCCTTTTGCGCATCATCTCTGGAGTAGTATCTGGCATCCTGTTTGGAATTATCTCCGCCTGATGATCCACCACTAATCGATTGGACTAGCTCTTCGCCAAAGCCCAATGCTCTTCCGCTGCGCGGGGCATCATTTCAGACTCAAGATCGTAAACTTGTATGAGTCGACGTACCTCTGCATGCATCGCTTCACCGAGGGCGAGATTCATTTCCGTAGAATCTTTAAAATCCTTCGCCCTGAGCGGTTTTAAGTAAGAAACATAAACAGGCCGTCGATTCATCCACGCCTTGGTCGAATAAAACTGATCACTTCCTAGAATGACCATAGGAACGATCGGAAGATCCCATCGAAAAGCGAGTTCCGCGGTCCCCGGAGGAAATAGATTTCCCGCAAGCACCGATTCTTTTCCATGTCGAATTCCTCGTTCTGGAAAAATGCAGACCACTCGATTTTCATCCATACGGGATCGGAGCCATCTCATTGCTTTCAGATCTTGTGCTTGGTCGCGTCGAAAAGGAAATGCGTTCACGGCTCGAAAGAAACGGTTCACCCAAGAATTTTCAAAAAATTCAGCACTGGTCAAAAAATCGACCGGACGATTCACTCCATAGCCGACGAGAGGAGGATCAAAATGGCTGATATGATTGGAAAGCAAAAGAACGGGGCCTGAAGCGGGAAGATTTTCTCCGCCACTGACCTGAATATCCATCCACCATTCGAGAAGAGGACGTCCGAAAAACCAGGTTACGCTGTAGGACCAATTTGATTTTTTAAACATTTGTTTCCTTATTTTTGGAGAAAAGCGTTTGAGCCGTATTTTTCCACGAAAATGAAAGAGCATGATCTCTCCCCGCTTTCCCCATCTCTCTTCCTAAACTTGGGTTTTCTAAAATTTTCTGAATAGCAGCGGACAATTCGTCCAGATCCCCTTCTGCCACTAAAAGTCCCGTTTTTTGAGCGAGAACCGCTTCTGAAACTCCTCCCGTCCGATATCCAATCACTGGTTTCTCGAAAAAACCAGCCTCGAGATAAGTCATTCCAAATCCCTCGACACTCTCTGGGAGCGAATGACTCGTCATGACATAGAGATCACACCTTTGATAGACTTCTCCGATTTTATCCTCGGGAATTTCGCCCAGGACTTCACAAGAGACGTCATGAGCCTGGCATTCCGATTGGATTTTTTGGAGATAGTCCTGATCGCCTTTTCCTGCAATTTGGTAAACCACTTGAGACTTCCAATTCGGAGGAAGCTGACCTAAGGCCTTCGCGACATCCAGTTGTCCTTTTCGGGGGTGAATCCGCGCTAAGGTCAAAATCCGAAAAGCCCCTGGCTCTCGTTGATCTGCTATCTTTAAATCTGAATAGCGTTTTGAAAAATCACTCTTCAACGCACAGCGAGCCACAATCGCCTCCTTCGCCCACGATTCAAAGCCTTGTTCTCGAAGAAGGTCGATCGAATAAAACGAAGCGGTTGTGATTCGATGCACGGCCTTCGTAAAAAAAAGGTCGGCAGTTTTTCGAAGCCAAGAACTCCGAGCGTAGCGTAAAATTTCAGTCCCATGAAAAGCGGTGATGATCTCTTTTCCGGGATTCCATCCCAAAAGCCGGAAAAGAGTCATATAGGCCCATTGAGCCCCTCGACTTGCAAGTAAAACTCGGGAATGCTTCAGCGTCTCTCTCTTCTGATAAAGCGCCCACGTGAGTAAAAGAAGGGAGATCGGCCTTAAATTCCCCGCACCCGGAAGCCGCCGAATGGGGAATGAAAATCGATGATCATCGACCGATGAACCCTGCGTCCAAACTTCGATCGAATAGCCTAATTCCGTCGCCGCTTGAGCCACTTCTTCACTATACGTGGCAATCCCTCCGCGATAGGGAGAAAACTCATGGGTGATCAGGATAATTTTCGAGGACATGAAGCTCGCGAGACTATGCCGACCGCTGCATCAAAGGGGAGAAAATTCGGCAATACGGTCTCACACAGAGACACGAAGGCACAAAAGCTTAAAAACCATTCATCACTCGTTTAATACCATTCTTGATGAGGGGCGCTCCAAAATTAATGAGTAAACCGACCCGAAGATTAAGGAGTTTAAGATAGGTCAGGAGTTGGCGTAAATGAACGGGCGCGATCGCTTCAAGTGCTTTTAATTCAATCACGACGAGATCCTCAACAATCAAGTCCGCTTTAAATCCTTCCTGGATTTGAATCCCGTCGAATACAATACTCACCGGACTTTGGCGAAGACACTTCAACCCTCTTCTTTCTAATTCCTTCAATAAAATTAACTCATAAACAGACTCCAATAAGCCCGGACCAAGCTTCTGATGAATATAAAAGGAAGCGTCCACAATTTGTCCGCTGATGGCGTTTATTTTCTCCATTTCTGTGTCTTTGTGACTCTGTGTGAGAGGATTGAAACTCATAAAGAAGGGGAACCAGAGTCAGGGACGGTGATGCGGAGCATGGCATTCGGGTGGGGAAGTTTTTTGATGTACTGCTTGGAACCATATAAAATCTCCACTTCATCGTTCTCTCGATAGCGAACCGTGAGCTTTTTCTGGCCGCCGACATCGAGCGTTTGAACTGTGCCTGGTTTTTGGGGAGAGATGACCACGGAGTTTCCTTTGGCTTTTTCTGCTTCGGCCGTCGCTTGAGCGGTTTCGATCTGCGTCACTCGTGACTCAAGGTGTGCCACATCCAACTCAGCACCTCCTTGGGAAGAACAGGGACTGGAGAGCGGCGGCACTATCGGCTGTCCCTCTCCCGAACGGACGAAAGGACGACCCGATTGCTCGGCTTCTTCTAAAGTCGCCCAATGGCCTTCCTGAATAATCGTCGCCTGATAGTGACCTCCAACCCAATCCCCCGTTTGGGAATCAATTTTTGCGGGAATCCATCCCTGACTCATCATGGGGAGAATCCAAACAGGTTTCGATTGCCGATCGATATCCGCAGGAGCGGAATAATTGTAGTTCTTTTGAACCACCGCCGCAGGGTCGATGGAGACAGGAGCAGGTTGACTGGAACAGCCGACGAGCCCCCAAATACCCAAGAAAATCCAAAGAAACCATCGAAAAACGAGCAAAACTGAGTTCATATCTCCCGTTAGTGGGAGACTTCCCCATACTCGACAAGCTGTCCGTTTCATCAATCCAAGAGGCCTTTCACCTAAGATTCTCTAATGTCACAATTGTATTAATATTAATTTTTTGACTTCCCACTCAAAGAGACTAAGATTTTCTTATCCTAGAAAGTTGGAGGGCTGAATATGGATGAATTGATTCGAAGTGAAAAAATTACGGTAGAACGAAAGTGTTTCTTTTTTGATCTTAAACAGAATCCACGGGGACGTTTTTTAAGGATCACAGAGGACGTCAATGGGCGTCGAGATACGATTATCATTCCTGCTCCTGGCTTAAAAGACTTTAGACAAGCTCTTGATTCGATTATTGAAGCTGACGAAAACGTCTGATCGTCGAGATCCTCCGGTTTTGATGATCCCTCCCTCTCGTTTTTTCTCTGTTTTTGCCGTTTTACTGGTTTTCCTTTCTTTTGCTCTCTCTGAAGAAGACGTTTTAATCCTCGTTTCTCCTCATTGGGATGGAGTTCAAAAAGAGTTTACTCAAGCCTTCCAACGTCATTATCAGCAAGTTCACGGTCATTCGATCGATCTCCGATGGAGGGATATCGGAGGAACCTCCCAGATTGAGAAAGCCGTGAACGCTCTTTATTCTAAAAATCCAGAGTCCTGCAGAATCGATCTCTTTTGGGGTGGCGGAATGGATCCTTACGAAAATCAGAAAAATCAGGGGCATTTACTCTCCTCTTTTCCTTCGCCTGAAATCCTTCGTTCATTTCCTCAAAACATCAACGGAGTTCCTCTTCAAGACCCTGAAGGCTATTATTACGCCACCGCTCTCTCCACTTTTGGAATTTTCGAAAACGTTCGTCTCTCCCGACTCAAAAAACTTCCGGAAGTTAAAAACTGGTCCGACCTCGCCCGCCCGGAATTCAACGGACTCGTTGCTTTAGTCGATCCTCGTAAAAGCGGAAGCGCTCACATGCTCTATGAAGTCATTCTTCAAGCTTACGGATGGGAAAAAGGATGGGCCACCTTGATTGGGATGGTCGCCAATGCCCGCACGTTAAGCCAAAACTCTTCGGCGGCAACGAAAGAGGTCGCTCTGGGAAATGTCACTCATGCCCTTTCCATTGATATGAATGCTTTTGCCATTCAATCCGTCCTCGGTTCGGAAGAGGTCCGCTATATTTTCCCCTCCGATCAATCCCTCATGGTCCCCGATGGGATTGGAATCTTTAAAGGAGCCCCTCATCCTGAAGCCGCTCGAGAATTTGTGAACTTTGTCCTCTCCCTCCAAGGTCAATCTTTATGGGTCAAAGCGATCGGCGAAGAGGGAGGACCTTCCCGTTATGGAATCGGAAGAACTTCGATTTTACCCTCGCTTCAAAAAGAGGGATCCCCTTGGAATCAAGCTCCTTCATTTGCTTATAATTCTAAATTAGCGAGTCAACGTTGGACCGCTTTGAATGAACTTCTGGGTAGAACATTAATCGATCTTCATGAGCCTCTTCAAAAAGCGTGGCTTAAAATTGCACTCCAACCCTCTAAAAGTTCTGCGCGTTCCTTATTTCTTACCCCGGTGGTCACCGAGCAAGAACTTGAAACGTCTTACCCGCAATGGAAATCAGACCGTCTCGTCGCCGAAAAAATGGGAGAAGAGTGGAGTCGCCAAGCTCAAAACCGGTACAATACCCTGCTCCCCTAAACTTAGGGAGTCGTTCCCCCGCTTAACGTACTTCTCAATTCCTTACTCCATGCCTCAAATTGAGGGTGATCCGGTGCTTTGCTAATAATGGAAAACATCACATTGATCGCTTTGTTTTGTAGACCGAACGCCTTAAAGTCTTGGACCATTTTCCATTGCTGACTTAAGACTTCGTTTTCAAGGTCGCGTTTCTGCTCGGTACTTAAGGTTGAATATTTTTCTTTTAAATCGACCCATTCAAATCGTTTTTCCCAGACTTCAAAAAGACGCGGATTCTTGTTCGTTCGATAATTATCCATCAAAACATTTTCTAAAATTTGCTCCGAATTTGCTAAGGTCACATCCCAACCCGTAGTCTCTTTAATGGAAGTCTCGAGATGATAGGCCTTGGAAAACATCGATTGAGAAAGGCTCACTTGAATAGAATTTTTCCGAAAATCCGGAAGCCCCTTTGTTGTCTCCTTATCTTTTTCAAAGCCAAGGATCGAGTTTCGAATTTCAAAAGAGAGTGCCACAAGTCCATCTTCCAATTGGCTCAGGTCTGTTTTTTTATAAGCTTTCGTCCAAAACTGAAAATAACGGAGCTGCAGCCAGAGCCATTTTTGGTGTTTTTTATCACTGAGCATGGCTTGATTTTTACTCTTCCAATCCGACCACTCTTTGGAATCT
>JAZKBH010000225.1:1740-5312 GCA_040388725.1 Verrucomicrobiota bacterium | reverse complement strand
GCCTAAGGGGGTTCCGCCGGGCTCGCGTGTCAGGAGTACTTTTTCACCGCGAGCGAGCAGGCTCTTTTGGAGTCGCTCAATTTGAGTCGACTTCCCACAAGCCTCCGGCCCCTCAAATGAAATAAAACGGCGACGATTCACGGCCTTAAAATGAATCAATTCCTGAAAGGGTCAAAACCATTTTTAACCACCAAGCAAAAGACAAAGTAAAACCAAAGAGATTTTATTGTTTTCAGATCAAAACCTTTTTCTTTTATTTGCATTTAACTTCGTGGTTCAGTTTTGTTTTTGAAATTCACAGCGCACTCTTTCGATCACATCAGCCCAATCTCCACGCGTCGACTGTCGGAAACATCGGACGCTCTCATACCAGTCACAGCGATCCCCCGATTCTCCCCAACGCCAATCCGCTACATGGGGAAGAAGAATCCAGGTCGGTTTTCCGATTGTTCCCGCGAGATGAGCCAGGGCAGTATCAATCGTGATGACCAGATCCACTTTTTGAAGAGCTTCTGCCGTCTCTTGGAAATTTTGAAATCCTGAGCCCCAATCTTCAATCGAATGCGAGATCGTTTTTAATTCTTGAGTCACTCGTCCTGCTTGAAAACTCACCCACTCGATCCCGGGAAGATCAAACAACGGCTTCCATAATTCCAATAAACAACGACGCCTCAAATCGACTTCGCTCCCCGTCCAACAAAATCCAATCTGCCGAATCTTCTCGTTCTTCGTTTGAAGAGAGGTGCGCTGTGAGTCCTGGTTCCTAGGACTCTCAATTCCCAACACCAAAGGCAAAGATTGCAACGCCACCCGATGGGTCACGGTTTTTGGAAATCCACTCGATCCGACAAATTCAATCTCCGGATAAAATGACCGAAGCCAGGGCAAAAGAGAGTCTTGAACATCGACGGTGAGCGTTCGAACCCGTTTTTTTACCTCGCGCAGAAATCGACTAAACTGAATGGTATCCCCGTACCCTTGCTCGGCATAAACCAAGAGATGGACCTCTTCTTCTCCACGCCAGAGAGGAAGTTCGGAATAAAAGGGCAAAATTCCGGGGAGAGCCCATCGCCATTCATATTCGGGCCAACCTTTTTGATAGTCCCCTTTCCATAGATACCAAAGGGAACGGTTCCAATGAGCTTCCGCATTCTCTTCATCCGAGGCGATCGCACTTTCGAAACAACGCATGGCATCTTCGCCACGATTTAACTCCCATCTCACCTCTCCCAAATTCACCCAAGCCTTTGCAAAAAAGGGATCTAAATTGAGAGCTTCTTGAAGATCATTTTCCGCTTCCGTTAATTGATTTAAAGCAAAGTGAACAGTCCCCCGATTATACCAGGCATTCACATAATCCGCCTTCAACTGAAGAGCGGTTGAATAATCATCCAGCGCACGATTCCATACCTTTTGCTTCTTCCAAAGATTTCCGCGATTATTCCAAACGGCCGGATTCGAGGCATCGACTCGAATCGCTTCCTTAAAAACCTGCTCGGCTTTATCAAACGCTCCTAAATCGGTTAAAACGACTCCGAGATTAGAGGCAAGTCCTGAAAGGGTGACATCAATAGCAACAGCTTTGAGATAAAACTCCAGCGCCTCTTGGAGCCTCCCTTGTTCCTGGGCTTCTGCTCCTTGTTGAGCGTATCGGATGGCTTCAGGATTCATGACTTCGTAAAAAAAGCTTTTTTCACTTCTCAAAGAGTCTCAGAAAGCAGAAGCCGAATCAAACTGAAATACAGGAAGACAGTTTTCACGCGAAGTCGCAAAGTTGCCCAAGTTTCTTCCAAAAATTCAAATTACTTTTGGGTTTGAAGTGTTTGCGACACGCCTAATTCCATTTTTAATAAACGCTTCTCCAAAATTGATCAAAAGACCTAAAGGCAAATGGGTCAGACGAAGATAGGTGAGAAGCTGCTTTAAATGAACCGGAGCAATGTTTTCAGTTGATTTAAGTTCTACAATAAAACCAGGCTCGATCCAAAGATCCGCTCGAAAACCGATCTCAAATTCCTTTCCATCAAATAGAAGAGGAATGTTTTTTTGTTGAATGACTTTGAACCCTCTTTTTTTAAGTTCTATCGACAGAAGATGTTCATAGACAGACTCAAGAAGACCTGGTCCTAGCTCCACGTGGATTTTAAATGCACTATCAACAACTTCTTTTGAAATAAGTTCAATGTGATCTTTCATGACATGGAAGTAGTCGATGAAACAAAACTCGTCTAATTCTGGATTTGAGGGGAGAAACTTGGGCAGCTTCGCGCTCTACGGAACTGCTGTTCCTAGTTGCCTACCCTCGGCTCTCCAAATGGTTTCCTATTAAATTTTGCGTATTACGCAGGGAGTGCGTGAAACTGTATTTATGTTTTAAGTATCCTCGTTTATTAAACTTCAAAGACTTCGCCGTCTTTGTATTTTTCCTCAACGATATTCCCTTTTTTCCCTCGAAAAAGTGAGACCATCGCTTTCGCGTGGGACGTTTTTACAACCGCTTTTTCATCATCATACCAAACGGCGGCATTATTATCGCAAGCAATACCGATACCGCCATGGCGCATCATCATTTGTAAGAATGGTTTTCGGCGCTTCTCTGCATCCAAATGGGGACAGAATATTCCTTTACGAAATCCGAGTCCTTTCACCCGAATATAGGACCATTCTTTTTGACTGGAAAAAGAGAGTGAATCCGAGTGCCCTCTCTCATGCCAACAAATCCCGCCCGCACTCAATCCGCTCAAAACCGATCCTCTCTTTCCCGCTTTCTCCAGGAGTCGATCGACTCCTAATCGGCGCCAGAGTTTCATCATTTTCAATGAATTTCCTCCCCCGACATAAATTAAGTCTGCGTTGAGAATTTTTTCTTCAAAACAATTTTTAGTTCGATCGCGTGATAATAAAAATAGGGAATCCGTACGACACCCGAGTGCTTTTTCGTAGATATTTTGGAAGGTATTCCAATAACCGACCGCATCCCCACTTGCGGTCGGAATAAAAAGCGCCCGTGGATTTTGTTTTCCCGTGAGCTCAACAATAAATTGATCGATCTTAAAGGTCTCTCGACTCTTCATCTCTCCACCACCGATTGCGACAATTTGCATTTCTCTCTGTTTTTAAAATTTGAGATCAAAATTCTTTAAGAACGTCTCTTCTTCACTCCCATTCAAATGAATCAGGACTCTTACAGCTTCAATCGACCTTCATCGAGATCAATATATTCAAACATCGTCTGGACCGTCCCCGGGGGCAAATCGATTTCAGCAAGACGCTCGTTGAGTCGTTTTGTAGCGACATCACGCCATCCCCGTTTCGTCATGAAGGCGTTCCAGATTTCAATTTCGTCCTCGCTCGGTCTCCGACCCTTTTTGAAAACCCATTCAAGCAACTCGTCATCGGTTTTATCGCCTTTCAACGATTCTGCTTCAATCGATTCGTAATCGACGTGGAGAAATTGACAACATAGACCGTCGAAACTTTTTTTCATCGTGGCAACCCCTCGTGCTGCATGCCAATCCTTGGGAAGTTTTCCTGCGGAAAAAAGACGAATTTTGTCGATCATTCGACCAAAA
>JAZKBH010000225.1:0-1730 GCA_040388725.1 Verrucomicrobiota bacterium | reverse complement strand
AAATAAACAATGCCTTGGATTTGATCCGAAGGACTGCGAAGTCCTGCAATGAGAGTGGGATAGGAATTTTCCATAAGCTCAATCAAGCAGAGGACCTGGAGTTAGCAAGGAGGGATCTGCCCCTTGAGAATTAGATGACCCCGAATCCCTTACTTTTTTGGAATCGACCAATCGTAAAGCAATCCATCATCATGGACATTCCACTGAGGACATCTCTTAACCGCTTCAAGACATTTTTTGACTTCTTCTTCGGTTGATGGCTGCCTGTAAACATAACTCCACCCATCATCTCGCTTAAAAACTGTTGGAGCGAGGTGACGACAAAGATCGCAATCAAGGCAGCCATTATCAACATAGAAGCGACCCTCAACATTCAATGGATAACGATTCCGAAAATGCAAGGGAGGTAAGCCTTTTTCAGAAAGCTTGTTTTTAATAAATCGCTTAATAACCCGCAAAATACTCATCTAAAGAGGTTTTATTCTTTAAAACTCCAAGAGCAATCCTGAACTAGTCTTAGCACAAAATCCAAGGTCATGATATTTTTTGTCCTGATACTTTTGGTGCAGGACAAAAGACATCATGACACCGAGATTAAACTGTCGCTCCGAGTCTTCTGCCTGCACGGGTCCATTGTTTAAAACTATTGATACCGGGATTTCTGGAGACGAAACAGGATATGAAGATTTTATTGTCTTCTTAAAGAGGGAATACTCTTAAGTAAAAACCGAGACTTTTCATGTCCATCTGCAATTATAATCGTGAGGATGCCATTTTCAGAGAGACAGCAAAAACTATCGCTATTAAAATGACTAGCAACTTCGAAAACCCATCTATATCCGCCAGCTAATAATTCATACAAAGTTATTCCATTTGAACGTCTCCTCACAAACGTTGCAAAAGCTCCATCAAACAAGTTCCCTGGTGTTCGAATATCCGCTAAAGTACAATGATACCGCCACCACTCGCCCGGAGTATCATTTAGAAGTAATTGTCTTAAAGCTTCTTCATGGTATTTCCCTAACTTTACAGCAATGCCAAATATACCATTTGATATGCCTGCTCTCCATAAAAGTGATAGTTGAAACAATTTAAACTTTTTATAATCCACTTCTATTTTTCTCAAATCTAAAAAATTACACTCTTTAAGCGCTTGATGTCCTAAATAATTTATTTGAGGTAAAATACTTTTTCCCAAGTCTCTTTTTGTCTTCTTTTTCACTCTGCCATATAGTGTTTCAACTACATAAGTCTCCCAAGTTGAAAACTTACGTTCACAATTATCGCATAATAAATGTTCTTTGATTCCGTTTTCTTTTTCCCAAGAGCCTCTTTGAAATACTTGAAATGGTTGCTGTGGGTTGTTGCTATAAATATGAGCTTTTGAATGACTGAGACTTACTCCATTAATATTCTCTTCTTCTTCGCCCATTTTAACGAGAAAATCGGGTAAAACATGCGAAGCCCTTAATTTTTCTTTAGGCTGTAAACATAATCTGCAATGAAGCATTTTGGATATTAGTATTGAAAACCAAACAGTAGTCAATAGTTAGAAATTATCTTAAACACCTTATAAAAACTTCTGTTTTCCGATAGCTTTTTCTTTTTGGTTCGAGTGTCATAATGTCTTTTGGCTCGCACCAAAAGAAGTATCAGGACAAAAGACATCATGACACGAACACCGCTAAGTTAAGGAATTTTCATAGGTAAAATGATGTTAGCGTCTTTGT
>JAZKBH010000224.1:4732-6445 GCA_040388725.1 Verrucomicrobiota bacterium | reverse complement strand
CATCACCCGCGGAATTCACTTTTTTTCGCAACACCAGGAGACGGTTTATTATCCGACGAGCTACTATCTCGTTCCGATGACCTTTGCTCCTCTGGTCCTCAGTATTCTCATGGGAACCCGCGTCGGTCTGTATGCCGTTATTTTACCGAGTCTGCTCGATTCACTTCTCTTCGATAAAAGCTTCCCCCTCATGCTCACCAATCTTCTCACGGGATTGACCGCCGTTCTTTTCACCCGAAATGTCCGCAAACGATCTCACCTCCTCAATGCCGGATTTGCCGTCGGAATTTGTAGCGTCATTTGCGCCCTCATTTTCAGTGCACTTTCAGGTCGTTCCGTTAACGCTCTGATTCAGCAAGCCTCCATTAATATCGTCATCGGATTGGCGACCGCCATGGTGGTTAACTCAACTTTGCCTATTTTTGAAACTCTTTTTAGCGTCACCCCCGAAATCTCCTGGGTCGAAACGGCGGATCTGAATCACCCACTCCTCCGACAACTCACCCTCGAAGCCCCCGGAACCTATCATCACTGTCTCATGGTCGCCAATCTAGCGGAATCCGCTGCGTCAGCCATCGGAGCCAATGCCACACAATGTCGTGTCATCTCGTATTTTCATGACATCGGAAAAATTCCGAAGGCCGAATACTTTATCGAAAATATTCCTCAAGGAGACGATCCCCATGCGGATCTCTCTCCTTCCATGAGCGCTCTAATCATTATTTCCCACGTCAAAGAAGGGGTCAGCCTCGCCTACAAACATCGCTTAAAAAAACCAATTATTGAAGCGATCCAACAACATCACGGCGATTCTCTCGTCTATTATTTTTACAAACGAGCTAAACAACAAGAAGAGGACGCCAAAGCAGGAAGCAAAATTCTTCAAATGCATGAAGAGGATATTCCTGCCGTCTCCCAATCCTCCTTCCGCTATCCCGGCCCCCGCCCCAAAACAAAAGAAATTGCGATTCTGATGCTCGCCGATTCGATTGAGAGTGCCTCTCGCTCCCTCGAAAAACCGAATACTCAGCGAATCGAAAGTCTCGTGAAAGAGATCGTGGATCATAAGATGCTCAATCATCAACTCGATGATTGTCCGCTCAGCCTTCAGGAAATCAGTCTCATCAAAGAAAGTTTCACCCAAACTCTAAAAAGTATGCTCCATGCCCGCATCTCGTATCCCAAAGAAGACCGTTCCCTTACAAGTACACAATCATCAAAAAAGACACCTCCTTCCGATTCCGCGGCTGCAGCGTGATTTAATCCTCGCGTTAGATCTTCTTCCTAAAACCTCTTTAACGCTACCCTCGATCTTGGAGTTTCACCTCGTGACCTCCAGAGAGATCCAACGGATCCACCTCGATTTTCTCGACGATGATACCCCGACCGATGTGATCACCTTTCCTTATGGAGAGATTTTTATTTGCCCTGCCGTCGCTGCCACGCAACGAAAAGAGTATCGACGCTCTCTTTATGAAGAAGTTCTTCTTTATGGGATTCACGCCCTCGTCCATCTCAAAGGCTACGACGACCACACGACCAAAGACTTCAAGACCATGAAAAAAATCCAAGAAGAAATCCTGGAAAAATTGATTTGATGTATTTGAAAAATGGAGGGGCAGTGGCTCACTGCCTTGTCCGGTCCTGAGGAACAGCTCCGAAAGCTTTCGGAGGCGCCCATCCCTCTCCCTCTACGCTTACTTAATCCAACCC
>JAZKBH010000224.1:0-4722 GCA_040388725.1 Verrucomicrobiota bacterium | reverse complement strand
CCAAAAGGCCAGAAAGCAACAAAGCCCGTCCCCACTAAATTTTCGCGAGGGACAGGACCCCATCCTCGACTATCAAAGCTGTTGAAACTGTTGTCCCCCATGGCCCAAAAATTATCTTTGGCCAAATGATACGTCTGTTGAGGATCGGCTAAAAATACAATCCCGGGAAGATTCGAAGTATAACCCCGATACCCGTTTTGTGCAGCCTGCACTTTGGTCACCATCGGATTGTCATCAATAATCTTTCCATTCACGTATAAGTAAGGCGCTTCAATTCGTAGCGTATCCTCTGGAATTCCGACGCAACGCTTAATGTAATATTGCGATCCTGAGATCCCTCTCATCGGAAAATCCTTCTCAATCCCTTCAATCCCCTTCGTTGTAAAAACGAAGACCTCGGCCCGTTTCGGAAGCCGAAAATGGATCAACATCTTATTCACTAAAACAAAATCTCCCGATTCCACTTCCAGATTTAAAATATCATCTCCTTGATGAAACGATTGTCCGGGGCGAAGCCCTGATTTTTTCACGGCTTCCATCGGAACCCAAAGTCTCTTGGTCTCGCCATTGGTAAAAACAAAATCAGCGTACTGAAACCACGGCGTAAAACTGCCGACCCTATAACCCGCCAAAGTCACATCATGAGAAGCCACAAACCGGGGATACGATTTTCCAAAAATAACTTTCTGATAGACCTGTTCAAAAAAACCGGGGGTATCGCCCGTTCGATGTTCAATCTGCACCCCATACAATGTCGGCTTCATCGAATCCGTTGGAATTACAAAGGGCTGAAGAAAATAACACTTAATCGAAAGCGCGACCACAATGGCTACTAAAAAGGACTCCACATTTTCAAAAATCCAATCGTTTTCCGATGGAGGAAAATATTTCTGAAAAAGAGCATCTGCCTCCGCGATAAATCCTTCCAATTCGGATTTCGATGCCGATTTACACACGGTCTCATACCGCGTTTCAAAACCGGTGATTTCTTTTAATTCAGGAGCACGTAAAAGATCTTCTCGAAACTTCCGCTTCGTCTGAATGACCTCAAAACATTCCGCCGCCTTTTTACGCAAGGTCCTAAGTTCAAAAAAAGAAAACATACGTTCCTCTTTTTAATTCCCTCCTGACTCTTGTCGATCTCCAAACAAATTCCTCATTTATTTTCTCTGAAAACCACGTGCATCCTATAAAATTGAGGTTAGAATAGCTCTTGTGAATACCAAAACAGATTGGATCGATGCCCATGCGGATCATCGACGGGTCTATCAAGACTTCATCTATGTCTATCCCGTCATCTCCCGTCGCTCTCAGGGGGTCTCCATCGGTATTAACTTGAATCCTGATAAGGTTTGCAATTTTGACTGTGTCTACTGCGAAGTCGATCGCATTACTCCCCCTCGTAAACGGAAAGTTGATCTCCCTCAACTCGAAGAAGAACTTCGAGCCATGATTGAAATCTGGAAGGATGGATCCTTGTTTCAGGACGAACCTTTTGCCAGCGCCCCTGCCTCATGGCATCGATTAAACGATATTGCCTTTAGTGGTGAAGGAGAGCCGACAACTTGTCCCGTTTTCGAAGAGGCGGTCGAAATCGCTTATCGACTACGCAACGAAATCGCAACCCCAGAGACGAAGCTGGTGCTGATTACCGATTCGGCCTGTCTAGATCGTCCCGGGGTGATCAGGGGACTTCAAAAAATGGCTCAAGGACCTCATGAAATTTGGGCCAAACTCGATGCGGGCACTCCCGAATACTACAAACTTGTCAATCGCTCGTTGATTTCGTATGACCGCATTCTAAAAAATATTCTCGAAACGGCAAAACGCCAACCGATCACGATTCAAACTCTTTTATTAAAGGTCCATGGTGAACTTCCCCCAGACGCCGAAATCAATGCGTACATCGATCGTCTGAAAGATATCCAAGCGCAAGGCGGACAACTTCAACAACTCCAGCTTTATACCATCGCCCGACCCACGCCAGAAGCTTTTGCAGAAGCCTTAAATCGTTCGGAGTTGGATACCATCGCTCAAGCCATTTTTAAAGCGACCTCGATTCCTCAGGTCCTGGGATACGGTAAAGACTAGAATAATCCCTTTCTCGCTTAAAGCTCTCTTGTAATTTTAAATTCAATCGGAATTCGTGAAATCGTCTTCCATTTGATAATCCGTTTTAGAGATCCAATCGTTCTTATTCACATCGCTTTTGATTTTTCATCATTACGTTTTTTGCACGACTTCGTTCTTGATTTTAATGCAAAAAGAAATGTCTTTGTACTCTCTGAACCTCTCTTTCCGTCCAAACAAAAAATACAAAAGGCCCTTATAATCAACGACTTGAAGATTAATTTTCAGAAAAATAAAAAACTTGGCATCTCGATTGCAAATCCAGTTCCGAACAAAAACATAAACCCCATAAACAACTATAAATTACAACTATGAAAAAAACACTCTTACTCACTTCAATCCTCGCGTTAGCTTGCCAATTTAATCTGGCAGGAACTGAAGGAACTTATCGATCCACGACCACATCCAAACGCAGCTATGATTCCACTACTTATAGTGATGCAAAGGATTTGAAAAAGCCGATGATCGAACAAGATCTTCCTTATCTTTTCAAAGCGAATGAATGGAGCGTCGATGTTTTCGGAACTCGTGCTTTCACCGAGAAATCAGGCCTTTATCGTGATGATTTCGGAGGCGGGCTTGGAGTGAATTACTTCTTTAGCCGCTACTTTGGTGTTGGATTTGACGGTTACGCTTGGGATGGCAGTAAAAATGATACAGTCGGTGCCGTCTCCGGTAATCTGATCGTTCGTTTCCCCATCGAACATTGTCACTTAGCCCCTTACCTCTTTGCGGGACCTGGTGGTCATTTTGGCCCTCAAACCGAACTCAGCGCACAAGGCGGTGGTGGTGTTGAATATCGTTTCAGTGATAAAATGGGCGTCTTCGCGGATGCACGTTACGTCGCTGTCGATAATCAAAACAACTACGTCCTTCCTCGTGTCGGACTTCGCTTCAACTTTTAATCGAACTGTTCCTCCATCCATGTCAAGGCCGCTCTTGTGAGAGCGGCCTTGATTATTTACCCCGGTTTTCAGAAATTTAAGGGAGATAAAACCCCTTCAAACAAAAAACTTTTCAAACCCGCTTCGATTCGTATGATGTCCCTCCTTTTCCAATCAGGTGAGATGGCTGAGTGGTCGAAAGCGACGGTTTGCTAAACCGTTGTACGAGTTAAATCGTACCGAGGGTTCGAATCCCTCTCTCACCGTGTTTTTCAACGAACTTGTCCCATAGACAATTATGATCGCCATTGATCTTCTTAAGCACTCTCCCCATATGATCCCCCGATGCACGGAAATCTGGCATGAGGTTTTGGGAAAAACTTGGTTACCCGAAGTCCCTCTCGAACGAGTTGCTCAACGCTATAGCGATCATTTAAATGAAGAAATATTACCTCTGACATTTGTTGCACACGAATCGAATAGACCCGTCGGAATGTGCTCTCTGCGAGAAAATGACGGAATTCGACCTGATCTCACGCCATGGCTCGGATCGCTCGTTGTCGATTCTGCTTATCAGAAACAAGGAATAGGACGTCAACTCATTGACACCATCAAAAACAAAGCCAAAGAGTTGGGTTTTCGGAAACTCTATCTTTTTGCATTCGATCCAACGATTCCCGATTATTACGCCAGCCTCGGCTGGAATAAAATAGGGATGGACGAATATAAAGGGCATCCTGTGACGCTCATGGAGATCCTCCTATGAAAAAGACTGTGTTCTCGTGGGCTAAAGGTTTATCTCTTAGGGTAGAAAAAATTTCGAAAGATTCAGTGTCCCAAAAACATCGAAATGCAGTTGATGATTCTATTCGTCCATTTTTCTTCATCCTCGTTTTACTTGGCGGAATGCTTTCGGTAAGTTCTCTTCGATGCGAAACACCCTCTCCCGATGTTATTTTGAAACGTGCGAATGAAAAATACTCCGCCATTCGTAAAGAAATGGAGTCGTGGCAATACACCCAATCCGTTAAAAATTGGACCGAAGAAAGTCCGGGAGAAAAGTCAGGCCAAGAAGAATATCTCATGAAAGTTCGCCCCCGTACGCAAACCTCTTTTAAAATTCTGGGACCTGAGGGGAAATGGATTCATGGAGGAACTCCCGATGATGATTTAGCAAAACGCGGCCGGAAGTATCAAAAAAATATGGAAATGTCCACCTTGACAGCATTGATGGAACGATTTGATTTCAAAGGCATCGGTGAAGAAAAAAAAGAAAACCAGGCGGCCTATAAGTTCCATCTGACACCTAAAGCGACTTTTGATCCCCAAACACGAGTCGAAACCGTTTTGAAAGCAGCAGAGGGAGATCTTTGGGTGAGTTTGGACGACTACTCCGTCATCCAAGTCGAGGGAACTCTCATCAAACCGACTCAAGTGGCATGGATGTTTGCTACCGTTTATGATTTAAAGCTCGTTTACAAAACCATTGCTCTCCCCATAGGACGGGTCATGTCTGATTTTAATCTCGAGCTCACGGTGGAAGTCGTGGGAACCAGATCAAAACGTTTCCGCCAAGTAAAAATGACCGACTTCAAAAATAATCCAGGTCAGGATATTTGGTAGTCTTCTCTCCCCATTAGGACTCGTTTTACGATTTAAAATACAAAACTTTTTGGTGAATAGAAAGGGAGGGCCAAGCGATGCGCGG
>JAZKBH010000223.1:0-2846 GCA_040388725.1 Verrucomicrobiota bacterium | reverse complement strand
TGGATTTGAAGGACGCGGAAGGAAAGATAAAAACGTCCCCCTTCGCCCATGCCGCTGAGCCAGCGGCGCTCCATTTTTTGAATTCCTCATGCAGAATCTGGGTTTATGCACGACTCTCTTTCCATTGCTTTGCCATTCGAACTGCTGCCTTGCGTGTCAACGCATATGCATATCGTTTGGACTCATCCACCGTCATGCCTTCTTCCATGATTGCAGTCATTGCATAAAATGCGGTCTTTAATTTTTCTTCATCCGCAAGTCGCCCGGCGATTGCCATCACCGGTTTTTGATACAAATTCGCTAAGCGCAAAATTCCAAAAGCGGTCTTTCCCTCTAAAGTCTGCGAGTCCAGGCTTCCTTCTCCCGTGACAATCAAGTCCGCGCTTTTGATCTTCTCCTCCAGTCCCGTCGTCTCCGCGATCAAATCGAAACCCGAGCGCATCTCTGCCCTACAAAATGTCATTAATCCATAACCCAATCCCCCCGCCGCTCCAGCACCTTCGCGAGAAGAATAATCAACCCCTAAATCTCTCCGAATAATCTCCACCAGATATTGGTGAGCTCTTTCCATCGGCTCCACTTCGTCTTTTTTCAGCCCCTTTTGAAAACCGTAAACTTGAGTTGCTCCACGTTCTCCGAGAAGCGGATTCACCACATCACTTGCCACAACCACACGAGGGATCTTCCATTCCCTGGGAGGACCGATCTTGTCGATGCTTAAAAAATTGGCAGGGATTGCCTTTAATTCTTCGTTATTTTGGTTTAAAAACCGATAGCCGAGTGCCTCTGCCATCCCCGTCCCCATATCATTCGTCGCGCTTCCTCCAATCCCGGCAATAATCTTGGTGATCCCTTGCGAGGAGACCTTCTCGAAAAATTCACCCACGCCAAAGGTGGAACTCTTCATCAACTGACGTTCATTTTCCAAAATCCGAAATAATCCACAGGCTTGGCTGGTCTCAATCACGGCCGTTTTCTCTCCTTGAATCACCGTCCGTAGCCACTCCCCTTCGACTTTTCTTCCCAAGGCATCTTCCACCGTGGCTTTCTGAATCTCCCCTCCAATCACCTCCACAAAAGCTTCAATCATCCCCTCTCCTCCATCTGCCACCGCAGCGAAAACTAATTCAGCCTCTGGAAAAACATCTCGAAATCCTTCCTCCATTGCCTGTGCGGCCTGCACGGCCGTCATGGATCCTTTAAATTTATCGGGGACAAATAGAATTTTCATAAAGCCAATGGGTTAAAACGAAGTGAAAGTTCCATTCATCCCTTTTACTTCGCACGGCTCTCTTGCCATGCGGATTTCATTCGGGAAAGTACAATCGATGTTACAGTGACATCCGGATCAGCGTTTATTTTTAAAGGATCGGGCTTTTGAAAAATCGCTCCTGAAACATTGAATGCGGCAACGCCGTCGTTCACAAAGACATCGAGTGTTGAACGATCCAGTAGAATTCGGAGCTTCAACTTTCCTTCCATTAAAGCAATCGACGTTTTCCCCTCTTTCGTTCCTTTGACGGAGAGCTCTTTTGTTGAAGCATTATATTGAATCGAACCCCCGCGGACTCCGATTTCAAATTTACTCGATTTTCCCATCGCAATTTCGAGATCGATATCGAGAAGGTCGGCATTTCCCTTCTCTAAGAACTGATTTGCCGCCGCCATGTTCAAATTTTCTCCGCGAACCGTCTCCTCATGTAAAAGCTCTATTTCCTTTACAGGAAAATAGGTCATCGAATATCCCTGTTCTGTCTTATGAAGCTTCATTTCCATCGGAAGAGTCATTCCCTGAGTGAATGCCATCCCGGGATAACCATCATTCTGAAGCCATCCGATGAGGATTCGTCTGCCGTCGGGAGTATTACTGAACGTCTGACCCGCATAAAAAGAGGGCCCGATCACGCCCTGCTGCCAATCCGTTTCCGGAATAAACTTTTCCCCGTCAAATGTTCCGACCCGATAAGTGGATCGGTAAAAAACTTCCTTCCCCTCTTTTTCCTTTCCGAGAGAGCCCCGTAAGGCCCCTCCTATCACCCATTTACTTTCCCCTCCCTGAACAGGCATTTCAAAAAAATCAGGGCACTCATGTCCGCCGTCGACTTGAAACATGCGACGCCACGACTTTAAATCTTTGGAATCATAAAATGCATAGCCCGCAGGGACTCCTTCTTCCTCTTCAAAGACAATCATGATCCATTTCTCTTTCGGAGGATAATATAGAATCTTTGGATCCCGTCCCCGATGCCGCACAATCGGATTGTCCGCGGGCTCCTGAAAGGTCTCCGCACGTCCTGTCGCATAAGCAATGCGTTCTCCTGTTCCCGTATAGGTCACCAGGAGTACTTCCTCCTTTCCTTTTCCAAATCCCGATCGATTTTCCTTATCCACGTAGGCTCCCCCCGAATAAATCCCCCCATCCACCGGATGAATGGCAGGGGAAAGTTCGGTCCAATGCACGAGATCGGGACTCACCGCATGGCCCCAATGCATGTAACGAAAATCCCCGACCATCAGACTTGTCGGAATGTACTGGTAAAAAAGATGGTATTCCCCATTGAAATAACAGAGTCCATTCGGATCATTGTTCCATCCCCGTTTCACGGTAAAGTGAAACTGCGGACGCAAGGCCTCCTGATACAAATCCTTCTCCCTCACCGGGACATCGCTTTGCAGAAAAAGGGATGAGAGCTGCCGGATCACCGTCTCAGGAAGGGGACTATCACTCGTGATCGTCAGCGGCTTTCCTACAAACTCACGGACATCGCATATCGCGTACCAGTCGGGAGTCCCGGCCGTGGATAAATCCGTATCAAAAAAACGAACCCCTTTCTCTCCCTCTTTCA
>JAZKBH010000222.1:8305-15005 GCA_040388725.1 Verrucomicrobiota bacterium | reverse complement strand
ATCTCCGCCCGAGATTGGGGCTTGGGCTTCCCCTCAAAGAAAAACCATCCCGAACGAATCTCCGGAGTCGTCACGGCGGATTTGCGAGCCAAAACCCAATAGGGAGGAAGCGGAGAACGAGCTTGTCCGAAGGCAAGAACCGGGGGTTGAATTTGGAGAAAAACTTGAGCGTAGCGAGCGAGGAGCTCCATGTTTTTGGAAAACGAATCCGAAGCGAGCCAAATGCTCATCGGAATGCAAAGAAGATCGATTTTCTTTTTCTGAAGCGCCGTTAATCCGAGAGTGAGATCTTCAATCCCTTGATAGCGCTCTTGATTTCCAAAGATCGATCGAGCGACCTCCTTGGCGAGCGCGGGAGCTTGAAAAAATTTCGCGATAAATCGCACGAAGATCGTTCTCCTGACTCGGTCCCGCGTTGGAATGCATCAATCGAGCAAGCAATGCCTCTTCACGATCCGGGGCGAAAACCGCTCCCCCGATTTGTTTTTTCTTTTGACCAATGACCGGAGCAAGACTCAGCCGCTCATTCAGCAGGCGTAGAATCTTCTGATCCAGTTGGTCGATCTGTAGGCGTAGTTTGTCGAGATTCATTGGACTCTTCCTGAGCTTGCTTTTCTTCTGTCACTTTCACTAAAACCCGACGGAGTTCATCGATGTTGGGGAGTTCATCCAAACCACCGAGACCAAAAATTTCAAGGAAATCGGGGGTGGTTTCATAGAGAACCGGACGTCCCGGGGTTTCGGCACGACCTGCGGAACGAACCATTCCTCGTTCTAAAAGGGTATCGAGGACTCCATCCACCGCCACGCCACGAACCGATTCCATTTCCGCACGGGTCGTCGGTTGGCGATAAGCGATCACGGCCAAAGTTTCCAAAGCGGAAGCACTGAGTTTAAAAGATCGCGGCTCATCGAAAAGTTGACGCACCCAATTCGCGGTATCGGGATGAGTGGTGAAACGATATCCTCCCCCGACTTCTTGTAAATGGAGTCCACGCTCCGCGAGTTCCGTCTGAAGTTGTTGCACGATTTCGACGATCTCCGATTCCTTCGTCTCTTGAAGGGCTTCCGTTTCAGGAAGAGGCGTCGCTTTCGCTGCCTTTTTAAGAATATTCACAATTTGTCGCTCGGAGAGCGGCTTTGAGCTGGCGAAGATGATCGCTTCGACGATTCCCTTGAGGTTCATCATAACTTCTTTTCCAATCCATCCGGTTAGACGGTTTCGTCTTTCTCTTCATCCGAAGCGGGTGACTCTGCGCTCTCGGATTCACTGACTTCTTCTTCGGGTTCTAATTCATCAGGGATATCAGCCTCTTCCCCCTCTTCTAAACGCGCTTGTTGACGTGCAGCCGCCGCGGAAGCTTGTTGCTCTGCAAAAGCGGCATCCGAATTCCCTTCTTCTTCCTGTCTCACAGGAGCCGAAGGATCGCGAGGTCGAACCATGATCTCGGAAAACTCTCCCTCTTGATGCACAGAAATCTCACATTGTTTGAGTAATTCCAAAATTGCCAAAAAGGTGACGACGACTTCGTAACGGGAAGCCGCTTCTGCGAAAAGTTGCGAAAAAGGGGTCTCGTCCTGAAACGTCACCAATTTTCGAATGAAATCCATCTTCTCGCCGACCGTAAACTTTTCGTCGAAAAACTTTCCGGCATCCGGCTGTTGCTTCAGCTTGGAGAGAACGCGATTGAGCGCATCCATGAGCTCCAATGCGCCCACGGATCCTTTGCGAGGCGTGAGCGCTGCGGTATCGGTCCATTGATAGTGACCTTTGAGAAAAATTTTATCTCGATAATCCAACCGTTTATCGAGATGGGCAGCGGCTTCTTTAAATTTTTTATATTCGACCAGCTGGCGGATCAATTCCCAACGAGGATCTTGCATCTCCTCTTCATCTTCGAGCAAGGGAGCCTGATCGCTCTTCGGAATCAGCGTCCGGCTCTTGATATAAACCAACGTGGCGGCCACCACGAGAAACTCACCGGCGACTTCGAGATCGAGCTGTTGCATGAGCTCGATGTATTTGAGGTATTGCTGCGTAACGCGTTCGATCGGAATATTGTAAATATCCACTTCCTCCTGCTTCACTAAATAGAGAAGCAGGTCCAAAGGTCCCTCAAAGGTAGGGAGCTGGACACGGAGTTCATTTGGCGTCAATTCGCTCATAAAGAGGGCTGATCTTGCGGATTCCTCCCGAGGTTTCAACACGAAAATAGGGGAAAAAGAAGAGAGCTCACACATCCTCCTCCGTCCAAGCACTTCGGCGGGACAAGTAGACACAAAGGCACAGAAAGAGGGGTATCCGCCAAAGGTTCGCAAAGCGAGAGTCTACTCCTCACTGGAAGTGCACTTCATTTTAGCTCCCCGGGAGGAGGGGGAGCAAATGAACGCAGAAGAACGCAGATTTCAAAGACAATGGTTTTGTTTTAAAAACAAAGAACCAGCCTCTCTTTGAATTTCATTTAATCTCTATCTGTGTAAATTGGCGATAACCTGCGGATACTCCTCTTTCTGTGCCTTTGTGTCTTCTTGTCCCGCCGAAGTGCTTGGACGAAGGAGGATGTGTGAGCAAATCCTCGTTTTCGGATTGATAGTCCCGCTGACACCCGCTTTAATCCGTCCTCTTATGAGTCAAGTTCGTGTTCGCTTCGCCCCATCACCCACCGGTCTCCTCCACATCGGAGGCGCTCGTACTGCCCTTTTTAACTGGATCTACGCCCGTCGGATGGGAGGCGTTTTTGTCCTTCGCATCGAAGATACGGATGCCGCCCGGAACTCCAAAGAAGCGGTCGATATCATTTTCAAAGGCCTTCAATGGCTCGGCTTGAATTGGGATGAGGGTCCAATGCCCGATGGTTCCGTAAAAGGAAATCATGGCCCTTACTTTCAAAGTCAACGGAATGAGATTTATAAGAAGTATGTCCAAAAACTTCTCGCAGAAGGAAAAGCGTACGAATTCGAAGGCGCCATCAAGTTTCGCACCCCGAAGACCATTGTCACCGTTCCCGATCTGATTTGCGGAAACGTCCAATTCGATCGAACGAACGATCCCGATCTCGTCATTCAGCGAAAAGATGGATCGCCCGTTTTTCATTTGGTCAATGTCGTCGACGATCTCGAAATGGGAATCACTCACGTGATTCGCGGCGAAGATCACTTATCGAATACTCCCAAACATCTTGCGCTTTTTGAAGCATTCGGAGCGACTCCTCCCCAATATGGCCATATTCCGTTGATCTTGAATACCAACGGCTCCAAGATGAGCAAACGAGACGAAGGGGCTTCGATTGGTGAATATATTGAACAAGGGTATATTCCCGAGGCTTTGAGAAATTACCTCTGTCTCCTCGGATGGTCACCGAAAGACAATCGCGAAGTGATCTCGATCGAAGAAGTCATCCAAATTTTTGAACTTTCTCAAATCAATCGCAGCAATGCCCGTTTCGGACTCGATAAACTTTTCTGGATGAATGGGGAATACACCCGCGAACTCTCCATTGATGCGTTCGCTCCTCTTGCCAAAACGATTTTAGAAAAATCCGGAATCTCCTTGGCAGGCGTCAGCGATGAATATTTCAAATCCGCCCTCGCGATCGTCAAAGAAAAGATCAAAGTCGGACGAGAGCTCCCCGAATGGATGAGCTACTTCTTCACCGAAGAATTCGACTTCGACGCTGCCGCTGCTCAAAAAGTTTTTACCGCGGAAGGCCTCGCTCATCTCGAAACCTTAAAAGAAAAACTCGCTGCCCTTACGGCGTTTGATTTCACGACGATCGAAAACACAATCAAAGCCCTCGCAACCGAAAAGGGAGTCAAAGCAGGCGTTTACATTCATCCGATTCGTCTAGCGACCTCCGGCCGTCCCGTCGGACCAAGCCTTTACCATCTCCTCGAAGTTCTCGGTAAAGATCGCGTGATTACTCGAATCGCCCGCGCTCTGGTAAAATTCAAATCCTAAATTCAATCTCGCACGACGGCACAACGACACAAAATAAGGTTTGGTTTTTCCAGTCTAGTTAAAACTGGATTTTTGTGGTGCCTTTGAGCCGTTGTGCGAGCTCTCTGCCTTTTATTTTTATCGCGCCGTCATCGCAGCACTGACGGATCGGCGTAAGACTCCACCATTTTGAGTTTTGCGGAAAAGCGTGATTTGAATCGAGAGGGTGTTTCCTGATTTCAGTTTATGGAGATTCTTAGGGAGATCATCCATTCCTTGGATCACGATGCCGCCCAATCCGGTAATTAACATTCCGGGTTTCAATTCCACCTTGGCCGCAGGACTTCCCTCTTCGACTTCCGAAACAATGACCCCTTCTGTTACAGGGATACCGAGCGTCTTTGCCACATCGGGAGTGAGCTCTTGCAGCGTAAATCCAAAATGTTTCTTCAAAACATCTGCCGCCGATGGAGGAGTCGGGGCCTTCTTTTCTCCCTTCGCAATCGCGATCGCATCCACGGCCCATCCCGAAGCCTTATTGGAAGGAATAATAAATCCAATCCCCTCAATCGCTTGACCCGATGCTTTCGCCGAGTTCACGCCGACAAAGTTCCCCTGAATATCGACCGAGGGGCCACCGGAATTACCGGGATTAATCGCGGCATCGGTTTGCAAAAGCCCTTCGTAAGATTGGTTTTCAACTTTCAATGATCGATTCTTCGCTGAGAGAATTCCGGCACTGATCGAATTCTGGTATCCGACCGGATTTCCTAAAGCGATCACCGTCTGCCCAATCAAATTAGGAGAGAGCGCCTTCACATCCAGAAAAGGAAAGGGCTTCTTATCTTCAATCTTTAAAAGAGCCAAATCCATATCCGAATCGATATAAACCAGCTTTGCTTCGACCTTTCGCTCATCGGCCAAAACGACGTGAATCTGCGCTTTAATCTCGGTCGCAATTTCAACGACGTGCGCACAGGTTAAAATAAATCCTTCCGGAGAAACAATCGCCCCCGATCCAAGACTCTTGACGGGTTCACGATAAACAAAACGTCTTCCGTAAAAATCTTCCAGCAATCGCGAATAAGGATCGCGGGAACGATATTCAACTTCCCCTTCCAAATAAACACTCACCACCGCCGGCATCGCTTTTTGGACGGCGAGGACTACCGGTTCTTCTTGGGGTGTAATCGCCCCTAATGGCATCCACGATTGAATTAAAAAAAGAGCACCGAATGCGAACAACTTTATGGAGTTCATTTGAAGGGATATTAATCGATTTTTCAAAAAAAACAATTCCTCAAAAACAGAATGAAAAGGCCATTTTCACACAGAGGCAACGAAGGAATCGGAGTGGGAAGGAAGTTTTGCTTTAAAACCCAAAAAGCCGGTATTTTTGTATTTTAAAGAGAATATTTTCTCCGCTTCCTTCGTTGCCTCCGTGTGAAAATGGCCTTTTTTATCCTCTCCATCGATTCCTCGTCTTGAATTGGACGACTTAACCCGTGACGACTACTTCCTATCCTATGGAGTTTATTGCATCACATATTACTCGAGTTTTACCTAAAACCGAGTTTCAGACCCTTCTCAGTCAAACCGTCTCCCCTCCTTTCCGAGAAAACCAACTCCAACGGCTTTGGTTTGAAGGATGGTTTCAAAACCCCCTTCGGACGACCCAAGGCGATTCTCTTTTTATCATTCAAACAGGATTTTGGAATCATGGAGCCGGGCCCGATTTCACTCATGCGGCCTTTCGTGATTCTGAGGGGAAAACACATTTCGGCGCAATCGAACTCCATCTCCTTGCCTCGGATTGGGAGACCCATGGCCATCACAAAGACCCTCACTATGAAAATGTGGTCCTTCACGTGGTTTGGAAACAATCTTCGAAACCGACGCTTACTTTAAGCGGCCGAATCATTCCTCAAATCGAACTCTCTTCCTTTCTTTCTCTTTCGTCGGAAGATCTCGCATCGATTTTTCCTGAGACCTCTCCCTCCTCTCTCACGAGCAAACCGGGGCTTTGTCATCATACGCTGATGCGTGCCGCCACGGAAAACCAATGGCAAATTATTGAAGAGGCGGGATGGCTTCGTCTCCTTCAAAAATCACGTCGACTCTTTCTTCGCCAAAAAATCGTCGGAACGACCCAGGCCCTTTGGGAGTCGCTCGCCGAAGGGTGCGGCTATTCTCGTAATATTCTTCCCTTTCGCACACTCTCCCATCGCATACGTCCTTCTGAACTCATTGGACTTCCGGCCACCACTCGAAAATCTATTCTCTTGGGGGTCTCAGGATTTCTTCCTCAAGAAATTCATTTGGAAAGCCATCAAAGTTCAGACTTACGACAAGAAGCTCAAAGCATTTGGGAAAACTGGTGGCGTGTTCAAACGCAATACTCTCACTCCATTCTTCCGCCACGCGCATGGACTCTTCATGGTGTCCGTCCTTGGAATCGACCCGAACGACGCATCGCCGCACTAGCCCGACTCATTCCACGACTTCGTTCCCTGAAAGAATCGCTTCACAAAAAATCCCTTCGAGACTTCCGCCGAGATCTTTCCAACCTTCATGATCCTTTTTGGGAATCTCATTCCACCTGGAATTCCAAAGCACTAAACCGTGCCCCACTTCTCGGGGAGGAACGTCTCCGCGATCTTGAAATGAATCTTTATTGGGTATGGCAAATCATGGAGCAGGGAGCCTCCCTTCAATCGTCTCTTCGCACACTTCGGATGACGCCAAATCACAAAACATCTCTCG
>JAZKBH010000222.1:371-8295 GCA_040388725.1 Verrucomicrobiota bacterium | reverse complement strand
CTCGCCTGGTCACGCATTGGAGGAACCGCAAAAATACCTCTCGAAAAACAAACCCTCCTTTTCCAACAAGGACTCCTTCATCTCCTCCAAGACTTCTGCTTCCGGGATACCTCGAACTGCCAAAGCTGCCCTTTTCCGAGCATGATTCAGCAGTATAAAATTAAAGAAAATTACGCTCACTCCATCTTCAACATCGATGAATACCGTCATCATCTTCAAACTCAAATCGCGTCACTCGAAAAATACTTTTAAAGACAGCGTTTCGCACAGCGACACCACGACACAAAGAAAATTCTATTTTTTGTTTTAAAACCAAAAGCCTTTAATTTATTTCCATAAAACTGTTTTTCCGTCGAGTCGTCGTGCCGTTGTGCGAAACACTGCCTTTAAATCTTCTGAAACCCCTGCTGCCTTAATGCCTCATACAACACGATCGAAACGCAATTCGCTAAATTTAAACTCCGGGACTCGGGATTCAGCATCGGAATGTGATAGCACCGATCTCGATTCGCTTCGATGAGAGGCAAAGGCAATCCTTTGGTCTCACGACCAAAAACAATAACATCATCCGACTGAAATGAAATATCCGAATAAACCTGAGCCGTCCCCGTCTCAATAAAATAAAAATTCCGAGCCGGAAAGGCCTCCCGTAAGGCTTGAAAATGAGGCCAGCACTTCCAATCCACTTGCTTCCAATAATCCATCCCCGCCCGTTTCAACATCCGATCTGAAAGCTCAAATCCTAAGGGCTCAATTAAATGCAATGTCGTCTGAGTCGCTGCACAGAGACGCGCAACGTTCCCTGTATTTGGCGGTATCTCCGGCTCAACAAGAACAACATTCATGAGAGTTTATCCGATGCGATCGACCCAATCGAGAAGGAGTTTCGAGTTCACGCGATAGTTTCCGTCATACTTTGGTTTACCCACGAGTACCGAGTAAGGATTTCTTCCACTATCGCATAGCTCTCCAAAACAAGGGTTCACATAATCCCTCGCCATCAGCTCGAGAACCGGTGTCTTAGGGCGACAAAAAGCAATATTCGCCAGACCAGCGCCATGCGCTCCGACCACGACTTTCGCTTCTGCAAAAAGGGCTACTTGTTCTAAAAACGAATGTTTGTCGCCGGTAAAAATTTCGAAGCCACGACGAATAAGCTCCGGAATAAATTCAACCTCATTCAAAACCCGCCTTGTTTTTGAGGTCGATCGAGAATAGTAAATTTTCCGATTTCCGTTCAGAACACAAGGATCCAATTTTTTTCTGAGCCATTCCACAGAGGTCGGCGATACTTTTCGAATGGCTCCGACTCGGGATGGATAAATCGCCTCTTCAATTTCAAAGTGATCGCGATCGGGCTCGAACGGAATCATCAAATCAGGATTCAATCCCAACGCTACCAACGATTCCATTTGAAAATTTTGCAAGGGAGGAACGATGACCGGAATTCGCCCCCAAAGCTCCTCTTCCATGAGAAGCTGCACTCGAGGCAAGACCTCTAACACCCAATGATAGTAATTTCGACAACGGTGCAGCGGAAGAATGATCGCTCGTCCTTGAATCCGTCGAGTTACCTCAGGACGATCAATGACCTTCCGAAAAACTTTCATCTCCCAGGAACAATCTTGAAGCAACACCTGATCCTGCGTCAGCACAAAAAAAGGATATCCCCACAAAGAAGCTTCGGAGAGAGAAGCCACTAAATCCCCTCTCATCTCATAACTCTGAACTCCATCCCACTGGGAACGAAAAGATTGGGGATTAAAACCGAGAATCTCCTGAATCGCCCCCGCAGGAAACCGTTCATGTCTCGCGGTCAGAGGAGAAAGCAAACAACCCGGATTTTCTTCCGCATACTCTTCTAGAAACTGAAGCTGATACCCGTGGGCATCCAATATTTTCATCGTCTTTCGTAAGGATTCCTTTTCACGAAAGCGTTGAATGAAATGTGAGCGACCTTCAACCTGGAGATCAGAACCTAAAAGCATTCCCCACCAACTCCCGCTCATAAAAGAGATATCCTATAACCGCTCAAAATTTTCAATTCTCCATTTTCCATTTTCAATTCTCAAACTCTCTTATTCCCACTTGATTTGCATCACCCCAGGAAACTGACTGATCTTCTGAATCATGCGTTGAGAGAGTTCCACGGTATCCCTTCTTTTAAACTTCAAACCGAAATGTAAAACCCGAATTCGATCCACGACTCGATATTCGATTTCCATCGCTTTGACTCTCAACCCCTCCTGCAGAATCGCTTTACGAATCTGATCATTCGTCGAGGTTTCATCCTGAAGCGTTACATACAATTCGGCATAGGTATCATTTCGAACCATCTTCTCAATCTTCGGCAAACCAAAGAGAGCAAAAATCGCGCATCCAAAACCGGCCCAACCGAGTCCATAATGACCGCTTCCAAAACAAAGCCCGAGCACCGTCACAAACCAAAGGACAGCGGCCGTCGTCACTCCGTGAACCATATTCCCCTGTCGAATAATCGCCCCACCTCCTAAAAATCCGATCCCCGTCAAAATTCCCGCCGCTAAACGCGCAGGATCGGGATGCCAGCCGTTATCGACACCCGGATGCACTGTTTCATAATAAAATCCTTGCGAGAGAATCATCGCAATCGTCGCGGCCAAACAAACCAAGAGAGTCGTCCGAAGTCCTGCCGCACGCCCATGAGATTCCCGTTCAATTCCAAGCACCGTTCCCGCAATCAACGCACTCCCAAGTCGAAAAAAAATATCCCATTGATCCATAGTTCTCACATTCAAGCGGAAGTTAGCTCAAATTAAAACCTAAAAACAAAAAGACATTTTTAACCGCAGAGGACGCAGTGGAAAGACCGTTTTTTTATTTCTTAAAACCAAGAAAAATTTCTTTCTGTATTATCCCTTGTATCTGCATTGGTAACCCATGTCATCCATGGCATCCCTCCGCGTGACTTTGCGTCCTCTGCGGTTAAAAATGCCTTTATCCCCGATCTCTCCTCGGTTAATCTTTTTCCCATGGAACCGTGGAAAGTCTACGCCTTTCTTGCCGCGCTCTTTGCGGGACTGACCTCCATCCTCGCGAAGGCCGGACTCAAGGAAGTCCATGCGGACGTCGGGCTCGCCGTTCGTACGGCGTTTGTTTTCGTTCTCATCAGCTCCTATTTTCTTCTCAGTGGATTCTCAAAAGATCTTCGACTCCTCTCCAAACCGAGCATCGCTTTTCTCTTCCTCTCGGCGGTGACCACTTCCCTCTCCTGGATTTTTTATTATCGCGCCATGAAAGCCGGAACGATCTCCTATGTCTCTCTCATCGATAAAGGAAGCCTCCTCGTCACCATTGTCCTTTCAGTGCTGATCTTCAAAGAACCGCTCACCGGTAAAACCGTTCTCGGGGCCGCTCTCATGATTTCCGGAATTCTCCTGATCACGTGGAAGTAAATAATTTAAAGGCAGCGTTTCGCACAACGGCACATCCTCCTTCGTCCAAGCACTACGGCGAGACATGGCGACGCAAAGTCAAAAATCTTTCTTTTTGGTTTTAAAACCGAAATTGCCTTTTCTTAGAGTCGTTGTGTCGTGGTGCGAGTCCCTGCCTTTTTCTGATAAATTTCAGGATTGAATTGCGCCGTAACATCCTTAACACGGAATTCCTATGCCACTCACCGACATGCCTCTTGAGGAACTCCAAAAATACCAAGGAATTAACCCCAAACCGACGGATTTTGAAAAGTACTGGGATGAATCGATCTCTGAAATGAAGGCGATTGATCCCAAAATCGAGCTCATTCCGACTCAGGAAATTGTCTCTAAAAATATCGACTGTTTCCATCTCTACTTCACGGGCGTCGGCGGCGCACGAATCCATGCTCATTTTTTAAAACCAAAAAAAATAACAGGTAAACTCCCTGCGATTGCCCAATTCCATGGCTATACCGGAAACCGAGGCGATTGGCTCAACAAACTCGCTTGGGCGAATGAAGGATTTATTGTCGCTTCGATGGATTGTCGAGGTCAAGGAGGTCAAAGCGAAGACTCATCACAAGTTCCTGGCAATACTCACCATGGCCATATCATCCGTGGACTCGATGATTCGAATCCTAAAAAACTTCTTTTCCGTCAAATCTTCCTCGATACCGCGCAGCTCGCAGGGATTTTGATGAATATGCCTGAAGTCGATTCAACTCGGGTCGCTTCCATGGGAGGATCGCAAGGAGGAGCACTCGCCATTGCTTGCGCGGCCCTGGAACCTCGCATCTATCGAACTGCTTCGACATTTCCCTTTTTGAGTGACTATAAGCGCACGTGGAAAATGGATCTTTGCAAAGATGCTTACGCGGAACTCCGTACTTACTTCCGCAGCTTTGATCCCCTTCACGAGCGGGAAGAGGAAATCTTCACTAAACTTGGCTATATTGACATCCAACATCTTGCACCACGCATACGAGCACATGTTCTGATGTCTGTGGGACTCATGGATCCGATTTGTCCACCATCCACTCAATTTGCGATGTATAACAAAATTACCTCTAAAAAATCACTGCGGATTTATCCAGACTTTGGACACGAGGGATTGCCGAAGGATATCGACGCCGTCTTCGGATTTTTGACAAAATCGTAAAAAATCGTAAAACCCCAATACAATTTGAATGGGGAAAGCACGAAAAAAGGAAAACTCCTTATTTCCTGCCTTCTCCATTCAAAATTGCTTTTGTTTTTAGTAAATAAATACCCCAGCGCCGAAAGAAGTTCCATCGGGCCAGAGGAAAACATTATGACCACTTGCTTTGGTCATATCATCTTTCGTTCCGCTATTGGTGACTTGAAGTTCGTAGAGAGATCCCTTTCCGAGTTCCTCCACCTTGAGTACCAATTGTGCGGGATGTTGAACTTCCGCTTGAAAGCGAGTGAGATTAAAAGCGCCTCCAAAGAGATCGACTTCCATGAGCTCATGAAGCGCCACGAGCGCGCCAGCAGTCTTTGCAAAAATAAATCCATTATTATTTTCTAAAATACCGGAGTGCAAAGGAGTCCCGGGCTTGAGATCTTCCACCGCGATCGGCGTTCCATCTTGACCTCGAAAAGCCTGACTCTTCGCTACTTCATAAGGTCCTTTATCCGTCGTGACACGGACAAGATCTCCCTCTCCTGCGGGAATCACTTTAATCGTCACCGCTTGAATTCGACCCTTTTCAGGATTAAATGCAAAACCGGTGAATTCACCGTTCGCGACGACCATCTTTAAAAATACCGAACCCATGTCACAATAAACACGAGTATTCAAAGTCACATAACATTTCATCGCCGCTAAATCCGCCATTGTTTTACCCTCGTGTTGTTATTATTTTACTTCGCCCCACTAAATTCCCGTCGCTTCTGGAATAATTTTCTTGGCCAGACGATTAATCGCATCCCCTGCAAATTCGCTCGGCGGATAAATTCTTTGCGCCTTTAAATACCAAGCCAAGCTTGCCCCGATTTGCCCTTTATCCTCCAACTCCGAAGCTCGACGGAGATTTTTAACAAAGTCTGAGGCTTCTGTTGTGTAACGAGCACGTTCTTGATTTAAAACAGGATCGCTCGGAAAATCATGATAGGTTTTTTCAACACTCTCCCAGGCACCTGCATGATCTCCACGTTTAGAAAGCTCTTGGGCTCGTTGAATCGCTCCTTCAACATGCAACATTTCTTCCAAAACTTTTTTCAGTTCTTTTTGTTTTGCGGGATAAGTTGCCGTCGCAGCAATAAAACGAACCTGATCTTCATAAATTTGACGGTAATTTTTTTGGCTTAGATAACGGTCAAAATCAATGATCGCTTGCTGTTGAACATCTCCTTGGTCAAAAATCTTTGTCGCCACCTTTTTAATATCCGGATTCATCGGCCAAATTGTCGCCGCCTCTTTGAGCTCGTTTTCAAAACCAGTCTTCTCACCACTCATCGACGCATTGCGCGCTTTCGCCAAATGCATGTTACTTTGAGCTTTGGAGGTTTGAATCAATGTCGTCGCCTTTGAGCTGTCAAAATCACGGGCAACTTTTTGAATTTCTCCGAGTAATTCCTCTGCTTTGTCATAATCTCTGACTTCAATCGCTGAAAGTAGATTGTTGGCATTGCGACTGAACTCGACCACTTTTCGTTTTTTCTCACGAGGAAGAATACGAACGGAAGGCATGTATTCTCCAATCGCAAAGGCTTCCATCAGACGTTCTGTTGCGGATTTCAGTTCATTTTGCTCCAAAAGAAAGTTAAAGGTCTCCAGCGACTCATCGATGTCTCTCATCGCTTCGTTCGCGATCGCGTCCAATTGATTCAAAGAGGTTAAAGCTTGATTTAACGCCTGAAGGGCTCGCGAGCCTCCTGAAATAAGGGCATTCACATTCAAATTCTGAAGATTAAAGTTTCCCCCTGTTGAAGTATTATAATTCGAGGAGGTTTCGGTGATATTCTGAGATCCATCATCACCACTACTATTCGTACTGCTTCCACTCCCCGATCTTTGTCTTTGAGTCACCGTCGTTCCACTCGAAGAGGGTCCTCCGCTTGCTCCAATATCCATTTTTAAGCCCGCCGCATCGCCGTTTCCAAGACGATCTGCAATCGCCTTCAAATCCATGATTCTTGTGTCGCCATCATTATAGATCGCTCTATAAAAACGAGTGCCAATAATCACATGTTGAAAACGACGCTGTAAAAAGAGTTGAAAAATTAAAGTCTGAAACTCCATTTTAGACTGAAGCTGTGTCATTTCATTTTTGACACGATTGACTTGGTAGGTTTGCTTAATTTCATCCAATTCGGTTTCAGATGCTGAATTTCGCTGCTTAAAATTAATTTCTTCCTGTTTCTTCCACATCTCTTTCACTTCTTGCGGTGTATCTTTGGTAAATGCCGGTGTGGAGGTAATTAATGAAGGAGAGGAGCTCACTTTTGCATTCCACTCTTCTTGCTTCATTTGCTCTTTAAGAGCCACATTCGCCTGCAACATTCGTTCGGATTGTTTTTGACTTTGCCAAACCCCATACACCATTGTCGCTAGAGAGTCACAAAGTCTTGCGTCGTCCTTAAATTTACTGGCTTCCAAGAGAAGCTTCCACGCCGCATCCTGAGTTTTTTCACTGACAAAATCCGTTTTTCCTTCCGGGAGAAGCATATCGAGAATTTTTTGAAGTAATGCCTGATACTCAACGTCATCTTTCGTCTTTTGTTCCGGCGCATTCAAATACTTTTCAAACCGGGCGCGAACCAATTGATTATTGTAAAGATTCATCGTCTTGGAATCCCAAACCACATTCGCATTCGAGGGATCTAAAAATGGAACGTCTTTCCCTAAATACTTGGAACCACCGCCCATTGGATTATACGATTTATCTTCTTGAGCATGACCTTCATCCATCGTTTTATTCTGCGTCGGTGCTTGAGAGAATAAGAAAACTGAAAATCCAAGCCAAACCAGCATCCAAGATCTGCTCATAAGTCACTCATCCTAAACCCTCCCATTTAAAGAGAAAAGCGTAAAAATTGAGAAATAAAGATCAACCTTTGGATGAAATATTTTATTTTGATCACTTGTTTTAGAATTTTACTTGCCCCCCATCCCCTCTCCCCCAACTTCACCTTCTCATGACCCCCGCCATTCGCGTTCAGCAATTGACCAAGAAATTTAAGACTTACCGTAAAAAACCGGGTCTCAAAGGCGCGATCCAAGGCCTTTTTCATCGGGAATATGACGAAACGATCGCCGCTAATAACATCTCTTTTGAGGTCCAACCCGGCGAATTCGTCGGCTTTCTCGGCCCCAACGGCGCAGGAAAAACAACGACGCTCAAAATGCTCTCAGGTCTTCTTCATCCGACCTCCGGAAGTGCTACGGTTCTCGGATTCACTCCCTCCAATCGGGAAAATGACTTTAAAAAACAATTTTCCCTCGT
>JAZKBH010000222.1:0-361 GCA_040388725.1 Verrucomicrobiota bacterium | reverse complement strand
GCCCTCTGGTGGGATCTTGCCGCTGCCGACTCCTTAGAGCTTTCCCGTGTCATCTATCAGATCGACTCCAAGGTTTACGGTCAACGCTTGGATGAATTAACTGAACTGCTCGATGTCAAAGATAAGCTTAATATCCTAGTCCGCGAACTCTCCCTCGGCGAACGAATGAAGTTCGAGCTCATCAACGCCCTTATTCATGCCCCTCAAGTCCTTCTCCTCGATGAACCGACCATCGGACTCGATGTAACCTCTCAAAAAAAGGTCCGGGATTTTCTCAAAGAATATAACTCCAAATATAACGTCACCATTCTTCTCACCAGCCACTACATGCAGGATATTGAAGAGCTTTGCGCACGTGTCG
>JAZKBH010000221.1:0-8870 GCA_040388725.1 Verrucomicrobiota bacterium | reverse complement strand
TATCAACGTTACGAAGGAAATTTTCCAAGCATGATCAGTTTCATCACCGGCCCCAGCCGTACCGGCGACATCGAACGCATCGTCGTCCTCGGCGCCCACGGACCTAAGAAGCTCACGATCGCCATTCTTAAAAACTAAAGACGGTCTCGCACGACGGCACAATGCCTCGACGAAAATACAAAAACCTTCTTTATTCTAAAACCCAAAAACTGAATTTTCTTCGCGTCGTCCTGTCTCGCCGGAGTGCTGGGATTAAGGAGAATGCGCCGTCGTGCGAGTCCGTCTTTTTCTCTTACCGATAGAGCGGCCTATACGATTTGACGGGGATTCGCATCACTTCAACTCTGACTTTAGATATTTTTCGGATTAAAGAAAAAAACTTCCTCCAAATTCATCCAATGTCCCCCGGACTCTCTCTCCGTTAAAGGGATCTGACAGGGATCCGTCTCTCTCCACCACCGCTGGGTCTCGGGATCTTTCGCGATCTTCGCCATATCACTCTCAAAATCATCGCCCCAATATTCAAAATGAGAAACGAGATATTTTTTACCTGAAATAGGGGCCATCGATATTGAAAATTGTCGAAGCTGGCTCTCCGCCAGTCGTTTCAAAACAGAAGGCCAAACATTCGCATGAAGCTCCCGGTAGTAGAGTTCTTTTTCCGGATTCAATTCAATCATCGATGTGAACCGTCGGGGCTTCTCTTTCCTCTTCTCTTCTGGAGATCGATTGGTCGAACCGTAAGGAATATTCATCAATTCACTTCTATTAAAAATACCGAATCATTCGTCGGAATTAATGCCCTCGACTCACCTTCAATCCAACGATCCCCTTCGAGTCGCTTAGTTTTGTCCAGAAAAAGCCATAGAAAAAGACAACCAAAAAACAGATGAGAGGAACAATAAAGGCGACCGACATTCCATAATGATCACCGATATGGCCCATGAGCTTTGGCATAATCGCTCCCCCCATAATGGCCATGACAATGAATGATGAAGCGTCTTTTGCATGATTGCCCAAACCATGAATTCCCAATGAGAAAATCGTTGGAAACATAATCGACATGAAAAAATAGCAGAGGAAAAGCGCCGCAACGGAAATCCATCCGAGATGCAAGAAGATCAGGAAGCTGCAGAATGCGGCGAGGGCCGCAAACGTAGAAAGAACGCGGTGCGCTGAAAACTTTTTAAGGAGCCAGGCCCCAATGAATCGCCCTCCAAGGAAAAATCCAAAACCGACCGAAGCAAGATTCGATGCCGCCTTATCCGTCAAACCGAGTACTCCACTGGAGTGAATTTCAAACCAACCTTTCCATGAACCGGTATTCCACTGAGCAGGAATCGCGGGAATTTGTGAAGTCATGTAGTTAATAAAGTACGCAAAAACACCGCATTGGGCGGCAACGTAAAAAAACTGGGTCAGGGTCGCCCCTGAAAAATGAGACTGATTCCAAATGCTATGCACCGATATCTTATCTTTTTTCAAAATCAGGAGAATTGTTCCCCCAAGTACAAAAAAGCCAGAAGCGTCTAAAAGCACCTCATTTTCCGATAAACCGATCGAAGCTCCTACGGCAGGAATCGCACTAATCGAAGAAAGAATCATTCCGACCGCGACGGATAAAACAACGATATTTAGCCAGATCAATCCACTCCTCAAAAAGGAAGGAGCGGACGAAATCAGCGAGTCCGATTTGCCCTCCTCCAAATGAAATTCGTCGTCCGATTGAATGTCGGGAAGTTTGCAAAAAAAGAAAACCACACTTAGGACGAGAACAAAAAGACCGATCGATGCATAGGGAATCCAGAGCGTCTCCGATCCCGTGCTTCTTCCTGCCGCATCCTGACCATAAAAGAACTGGGCCCCGGCGATGGGTCCAAAAATCCAACCGATTCCATTGCAGGACTGCGCAAGATTGATCCGGGTCGCTGCATACTTTTTATGACCGAGAACCGTGGAGTAGGGATTCGCCACGGTCTCCAAAAAAGTCAGTCCGGACGCAATTACGCAAACACCGAGAAGAAAAGCCGGAAACGTGGCGATCTTCGTCGCAGGAATAAACCAAAAACCTCCCACAGCAACCATGAGCAACCCCGCGATGATTCCCCCCTTATACCCAAGTTTCCTCGCAATCCACCCCGCAGGAATCGCCATCAAAAAATACCCAAGGTAATGGGCAAATTGAACCCAAGCGGATTGAGCAAGGGATAGATTCAGCTCTTTTTGAAAGTGCTTATCCATCACGTCGATCATTCCATTGCAAAAACCCCAGAGAAGAAAAAGGGAACTGACTAATGTAAAAGTAAAGAGGTGATTCTTTCCGTCAGCAGTTTTGAATAGGAATTCTTTATTTTGCATCATTTAATCCATTGATCTCACACGACGGCACATCCTCCTTCGTCCCAGCACTACGGCGAGACAGGACGACGCGGAGAAAATTTAGTTTTTGGTTTTTAGAATAAAGAAGTTTTTTGTATTTTCGTTGAGTCGTCGTGCCGTTGTGCGAAACGCTCTTATTATTCCTACCGATAAAGCGGCCCATAATTTTCACAGGCCCGATAATCCGCTCCTTCAAGATCCGCAGTCCCAAAAGCATTCCATGCACTCGGCCGGAAAACCCGTTCAGGAGAAACATTATGCATATAAACCGGCAAACGAAGCATCGACGCCAACGTGATCAACAGATCTCCCACGTGGCCATAACACATCACACAATGATTCGCTCCCCAATTATTCATCACATCATACGTATCCCGGAACGACCCTTTTCCTGTTAAAATCGGAGAGAACCACGTCGTCGGCCAAGTCGGATTGGTCCGTTCATCCAACGTATCATGGACTTTCTTCGGTAGCTCGATGGAATATCCTTCGGCGAGTTGCAACGCGGCGCCGAGTCCCTTGACGAGATTGAGACGTAAAATCGTCACGGGCATGCCTCCCCGCGTACAATAACGAGTCGACCATCCTCCTCCGGGAAAATATTCCGTAATGGAAGGATGCCATGAGGTCGCTTTGAGACATTTGTCGACTTCCTGATCCGTGATTTCCCAGTGCGGTTTGAAAACAGGATTTCCTTTTTTATCACTTTGTTGACCCGTTCCATCTAATGCGGCCGGACCCGAGTTAATCAAATGCAGAAGTCCCCCGGAAGCAGCCCCTCGAAGCTGATAGCCCGTGATTCGCTTGACCGCCTGTGGACTCCAATAGGTCCGAAGATCGGCAAAAATTTGCGCTGTATTCGTGAGTAAATTTCCAAAAAGCATCGAGACTGCATTCAACGCGTCGTTCTCCGTCGCCATCATGTAAGGAGCGCGTTTTCCATTCCAATCAAACGAAGAGCAAAGAATCGCTTCCATGAAATCGCCGTTCGGAAAATAATCGGTCCATTGCCGTTGTCCCTGAAATCCTGCGGCAATCGCATTATGTCCCTGACCTTGCTCGGCAAATCCTTTTTCGGTCAACGCCGGATTTCCAACCATGAGATCCCGTGCAATTAAGGCCATCTTCACCGAGGTCTCCCACTCTTTATCCAATTGCGCACGAGGACGTCGAGTCTTGGGACTATTATAATCCTTCCCCTCTTTGCAATGAGTCTTCACCCATTCCAACGCCTTCTTGTATTCTTTCTCATCGTAGACTTTTTTCTCGATGCGACCCGCGATCTCACTCATGTCGACCGCTTCCACACGCATCCCGAGATAGTCTTCAAAAAAATCACTGTCAATCATCGACCCCGCGATTCCCATCGAAGTTCCCCCGATGGAGAGATATGATTTTCCTCGCATGATCGCCACCGCGAGTCCTGCTTTTACAAAATTCAGGATCTTCGTTTCAACGTCTTTGGGAATTTTGGTGTCCGAGGAATCCATCACATCGCGGCCATAAATTCCAAATGCAGGAATCCCTTTTTGAGTGTGACCCGCTAAGACCGCGGCAAGATAAACAGCGCCCGGACGCTCGGTTCCATTGAAGCCCCAAACGGCTTTCGGGATATGGGGATCCATATCCATCGTCTCCGATCCATAGCACCAACAAGGAGTCACCGTCAGTGAAACTCCCACATTTTCCCTTTTAAACTGATCTGCCGTTTGAGCCGCTTCCGTCACTCCTCCGATCGTCGTCTCAGCAATGACGCATTCCACAGGCTGACCATTTGGATATTTTAAATTTTCAGAAATTAATTTCGAGACCGAAAGCGCTTGTCCCATCGTCTGCTTTTCAAGCGATTCACGAACACCCCCGAGGCGGCCGTCGATTGTCGGACGTATACCGACTTTAGGATAAGAAAATGAAGGAGTTATTTTTTTTGTCATAATTTTTATTTCGTTTACCGGTCTCTCTTCGATTTATTAAAATTCTTCGATTTTATCGGAGGGACAAGCGCTGCGAGACCTTGATATTTCAACATTGAGGACCAGCCGCGCTCATCCCTCCATTTGTAAATGATTCTACAGAGAGCTTTGATTCAAAATCTTCTGCCGATAATGCTCATCGGGACGCCCTGCAATTCGCTCCACTTGCTTCGGAGTCAAATAAACCGCTCCCTTTTTTCCTACACTCAAAGCTCCAACCAATATTTTTGCCGACTTCTCCGCCATCAGGGTCGCCGCTAAAACTTCTTTCTCCGTCTTTCCAAGAGCGATAAATCCGTGATTCTCGATCAGAATCGTTTTGGGAAGTAATCCCGTTTGATTGATAAATTTCTCTACTTCTTTTCTCATCGTCTGGGCCAAAACAAGTCCCGGGTCGGTATACGGAACCAAAGCAGACTTCGCTCCACAACAGACAATTTGATCGGGAAATAATCTTTTTTCCGCAAAGACTTTTCCATTTCCCGAACAGAGTAACTGATTGACTGCGATCGGATGTGTATGCCCCACAAAATGAACGTCGGGAAGAGAAAGCAAATAGGCATGAAAAACCGCTTCCACCGAAGGCTTCAAGGCTTTTGAATCGATCCGGCTTTCTAAAAGAGCCGCATCAATCTCCTGATCCGTGAGCTTTTTCACATTCAGAAGATTCAATAAAGATTTGGAATCACAAACGGTCAATTGCTTCGGCTGCAGATTTCCGAGCGTTGATCCACTCGCTTTGACATAAAACTTCTGTGTATCAATACGTGCTGAGGTGTTTCCTTCTCCTAAAATCGCTAAACCCCGTTTTTCTTCACCGAGCTGATGAGAAAGCCAAAGGGCCCGATCCAAAAGCGTAGAATCTGACATATATTGGAATATAACCCTTTTTTGGAAAAGGTCTTTTGAAGAATGTTTGAATTTTATTGTTATTTCGGCTATACCTACCCTATGCCCTTATTTCCACAAGAACTTCAGTGGACTCCTTTTATGGCACTCTTGGATGAACTTTCCGATTATGCCTATATTAAAAACACCAAGGGCGAATTTTTATTTTCGAACACCGCTCATCTTCGATTGATGGGACTTCAGCACCTTAATCAAATTCAAGGCAAGAGTGACTTTGACTTTATTCTTCCTTTTTTGGCCATAAGATTTCAAAAACAAGACCAACAAGTTTTCCGCGGAACTCCCCTCTTAAAACAGATCGAAATTCTTTCCAAAGATGGAGATCATTCCTTTTGGCATCTGACCTCAAAGTTTCCGCTTCGAGCTCTCAACGGAAAAATTGTCGGTCTCATCGGTCATACAAAACCTTTAGGACTTCAAGGGATCGATCAAATGGCTTCGATTGAAATCCGCCGCTCGCTTCAATACCTTCAAACAAATATCGCCGAAAAAACAAAAATATCGGATCTTGCTAAAATTTCCTGCTTATCCGTCAGCGCATTGGAACGTCGTTTTCAAAAAGAGATTGGAATGAATCCTTCCGCCTACTTAAAAAGCATCCGCATGAATGAAGCCTGTCGTCGTCTCTCCGAAACTCGCGAACAGATTCCTAAAATAGCACTCGATTGCGGATTTTGTGATCAAGCTTATTTTACCTCCGAATTCAGAAAATACTTTCAGATCACTCCCCTTCAATATCGCAAAGAGGGCTCTCATCTGAAAAATTCAAAATAATCCCAGATCTTGCATTAAGAATTGAACGAGGGAGATCCCGCATGTACGCAAAAGCGTCAACCTCAGAAAATAGAGGATTCACCGCAGGGTAGCAGAGGCCCCCAGAAAAAAGGTCGTTGTTTTGGTTTTAAAACAAAGAATGAATTATATTTTCCTCGTTTTACTCTGCGGTAAAAACTCTTCTTCCATTTCCCCATCGACCTCGTTCGCTTGAACCTCTACAACCATCAGCCGTGACTCTCTCGTCTCATTCTGCTCTTTCATTACTCACGCTGTTTTTAGCGGGCCTATATGCAGGGACTCAAAATGTTCTCGCCGGCGGCGGGTCATTTATTACTTTTCCAACGCTTCTTCTTTCCGGACTGAACCCCCTCTCGGCCAATATTACATCCACAGTCTCTCTCTTTCCGAGTCAGATCGTCTCCGCTTTTCATGGCAAAAAACTCACGGGAGATGTTCATACCGTCAAACTCCGAACTCTCTTCCTCTTGAGTATCTTCGGGGGAATTTTAGGAGGACTTCTTCTTTTAAATACTCCTGTCTCCATTTTTTCAAAACTCGTCCCATGGCTTGTTCTTTTTGCCACGCTCGTCTTTATCTGGGGATCTTTTCGAAAGAAAAATCCACACGGCCATTCCCATCTTTCCCCTAGAACTATCTGCATCACTCAATTTCTCATTGGTGTGTATGGCGGATACTTTGGAGGAGGAATCGGCATTCTCATGCTCGCTGCGTTAACGATGGCCGGAGTCTCTGTACGTATGGCCACCGCGAATAAAAACTGGCTCGCAATGTCGATGAATGCGTCCGCCGTACTTCTTTTTGTTTTCTCGAATCAGGTCGACTGGATTGCCGCCGCCTCTCTAACCCTCGGCGGAATCGGCGGCGGATTTTTAGGAGGATGGCTCCTTCATCGCCTCCCTGAAAAAATTCTCAAATGTTTCGTGATCCTGATTGGAATCGTCCTAACCACGTGGCTCTTTTTGAAGCCTTAAAAGACATTCCCTCACGCAACGACACGACGACGCAACGTTCGATACTGTTGATCGTTCACAGTGAATTTTCCTCCTCTTTCTTAAAAAGAAAAAACTGGATGAAATAATTTTCGTACTTTTCTCTTACGTCGCGGCTTTGCGCCGTTGCGTGAGATAATGCCTTTGAATGATTTTTCTTAGGCTGACATGGGGGGACATTACTTCCAATCAATCGCACGTTGCCGCAAGAAATGATCGACTAAAACCAATCGCGCCATGGCTTCCACCATCGGTACCGCCCGAGGAAGCACACATGCATCATGACGTCCCCGTGCACGGATCTCTGCGGACTCACCCGACTTTGAAACCGTCTCTTGCGACTGCGCGATCGTGGCTGTCGGCTTGAACGCAATCCGCATCACCAGATTTTCACCGTTCGAAATTCCCCCTTGCACCCCTCCACTGCGATTTGTCCGAGTCCGAATTTTGCCAGACTCATCTTTATAAAAAGCATCATTATGCTCAGAGCCGCGAAGCTTCACGCTTCCAAAACCAGATCCAATTTCAAATCCTTTGGTCGCAGGAAGACTCATCATCGCCTTTGCTAAATCGGCCTCGAGACGATCGAAAACAGGTTCACCCCATCCCGCAGGAATTCCACGAACCACGCAACCGACGATTCCTCCGACGGAATCGCCCTGACTCCGTACTTCTTCGATCAACTTCACAAGCTCATCGGCTTCATCCGCCTTCGGCCAACGCACGATGTTACTTTCCACTTCTTCAAATTGAACGGTATTCGGATCGACCAATGACGCTCGATGATAAATTTGATCGCAATACGCCACGATCTCCAACTCCGGATAAAACTGCGCGAAAACTTGTTTGGCGATGGAACCCGCCGCGACACGTCCGATCGTCTCCCGCGCGGAAGAACGCCCTCCGCCTTGCACACTGCGAATTCCATACTTTGCATCATAGGTGTAATCCGCATGCGAAGGACGATAGAGCGTTTCCATCTCTTTATAATCGGTGGAGCGGGCATCTTGATTTCGAACCAAAATTTCAATCGGGGCCCCCGTGGTCAGCCCTTCATAGACTCCGGAGAGAATTTCAGCCTGATCTGCTTCTTTGCGCTGCGTCACGATCTTGCTTTGTCCGGGACGACGGCGATCGAGATCAAATTGAATGGCTTCCAGAGAGATCGGAATCCGGGGCGGACATCCATCCACAATCACTCCAATCCCCGCTCCATGGGATTCTCCAAAAGTGGTCACACGAAAAAGATGTCCAAAAGTGTTCGGCATAACTCATTTTTCGATAGCGGAACCCCCTTAAAACGCAAGGGGATCCCATTTTGAAGGCAAACAAGATCTCTACGGAAGGCGGGAAAGCAGGAAAGAAGTGGACGAGTCTCAATAGAACTACTACTTGCGAATAATGCTACAAGAACAGGAATTAACAGGTCGGATTATTGCATGTGGAATTGAAGTCCATCGAATGTTGGGACCAGGATTTTTAGAGTCCATTTATGAGCAGGCTCTTCGAGAGGAGCTTTTACGAAACAAACTTCATTTTCGCTTTCAGGAAGAGCAGTCAATTTTCTACAAAGGAATTTCCATTGGAACTCATCGACTAGATTTGATCGTCGAAGAAAAAGTCATTGTAGAACTCAAAGCCATTAAAGCACTGGAAGACGTTCATTTTTTACAAGTTAGAAGTTATTTGAAGGCTTGGAATATCGATCATGGGCTCCTCTTCAACTTTTCAACCCATCCTTTGACTATTAAACGTGTTTTTCGGGAAACCACTTCTTTTCCTGCTTTCCCGCCTTCCGTAGAGTCTCCTCTTCGGTTTTAAT
>JAZKBH010000220.1:0-6588 GCA_040388725.1 Verrucomicrobiota bacterium | reverse complement strand
TATGGACCATTTAGATCAGCTTGAAGCTCATAGCATTTTTATTTTTAGAGAGGCCTATGCCTCTTTTAAAAAGCTTTGTATGCCTTGGTCTATGGGGAAAGACTCCAATGTTCTTATCTGGTTGGCCATGAAAGCCTTCTGCGGAAAAATTCCTTTTAATCTCCTCCATATTGATACCACTTACGAGTTCCCGGAAATGCTTGAATTTCGCGAATGGGGACGCAAACACTACAATCTCGATCTGATCGTCAAAATTAATCAGAAGGCTTTGGATGAGGGTTATCGTTATGAAAATCCCAAATATAATTCCAAAGAAATCACCGGAGCTCTCAAAGCAGAAGCGTTGAAGGAAATCCTCGCTGAACATCAATGGGATGCCCTCTTCACCGGGATTCGTCGCGACGAAGATCCGATCCGCGCGAAAGAACGTTATTTCTCTCCCCGTAATGCAAATTCCGAATGGGATTTCAAAGATCAACCTCCCGAATTCTGGGGTCAATTCACCACGAAGGTTCAGCCCGGGGAACACGTCCGCGTTCAACCGCTCCTCGATTGGACGGAGCTTGATATTTGGCTCTATATTCGCCGCGAAAAAATCCCGGTTCCTACCATGTACTACGCTCGCCCAGGAAAAGATGGCAAACTCTATCGTTTCCGCTCTCTCGGGTGCTGGCCGATCACTTTCCCCGTTGAAAGCTCTGCTTCCAATATCGACGAAGTGATTGAAGAACTCAAACTCACTCGCACCTCTGAACGTGCTGGACGTGCTCAAGATCACATCGATGACGGTTCCGGTCGTACGGGCATGGAAGACCTCCGTATCAAAGGATTCTTTTAAATCATCTCGCTCTTCTTTCCTTAAAATCGATTCGAAATTTTATATATGCAAAAAGATTTTCTCAGCATCGTCATTGTCGGACACGTCGACCACGGCAAATCGACGCTCATTGGCCGTCTCCTCTTCGACACTCACTCTCTTCCCGACGGAAAAGTGGAATCGGTTAAAAAGCGCTGTGAAAAACATGGAATGGCTTTCGAATATGCCAATCTCCTCGATTCTCTCCGTGAAGAACAGGAACAAAACATTACCATCGATACGACTCAAATCCGCTTTAAGACCTCCAAGCGCGATTACGTCATCATCGATGCCCCCGGTCATAAAGAGTTTTTAAAAAACATGATCACCGGCGCTGCGAGTGCAGATGCGGCCATTCTGATGATCGACGCCAAAGAAGGCGTTCAAGAGCAATCACGTCGCCATGGTTTCCTTCTCTCTCTCCTTGGCATCAAACGAATTATCGTCGCGGTCAATAAGATGGATCTCGTCAATTTCGATCAAGCAACTTTTGATAAGCTCGAAGCTGAATATCGTGAGTTTCTTCAAAAATTTAATGTCACTCCGAATCTCTTTATTCCCATCTCAGCGAAAAATGGATTCAACCTTGCCAATCGCTCCACAGAAATGCCGTGGTACAAAGGATCGACCGCTCTTCAAGCGCTTGACGAATTTCAACCTCCTGCGAACCAAGAAAATCTTCCACTCCGTTTCATGGTTCAAGATATCTACCGTTTCGATACCCGCCGCATTATCGCCGGACGAATTGAATCCGGTAAACTCAAAGTCGGCGATGAACTCGTTTTCTGGCCGGATCGTAAACGAAGCAAAGTTAAATCGATCGAACTTTGGAGCGCTCCGACTCCTCCGACAGAAGCGATCGCAGGACAAGCCGTTGCTATTACCCTTGAAGAACAAATTTTTGTCGAACGAGGCCAGTTTGGAAGTAACCCCCAAGAAGGTCCTGTCGAAGGACGAGAATTTCAAGCGCGCCTCTTCTGGCTCCAACATGAATCGATCTTTCTCGATCGTCCCTACACCTTCCGCATTGGCACCCAGGAAGTCGAAGCTCGTATTGTCAAAATCGACCGTATTCTCGATTCGAGTACACTCGAAATCTCCCAACAAGCCCGTAGCGAAATTCGCCGCAACGATGTTGCTGAAGTCACCATCCGTACCCGACGCCCGATCGCCTTTGATAATCAAGATAAGATTTCGACAACAGGTCGTTTCGTTCTCATCCAAGGCGATCGCATCGGCGGCGGCGGAATCATTTTCGGCGCAGAATATCCGAACGTTCAACTCAATGGCGTCACCAGCGACAATATTTCCTGGAGTGAAGGAGATATCACACGCGAATCCCGAGTCCAACACTTTGGCCATCGCGGCGCGGTGATCTGGCTCACAGGTCTCTCGGGCTCAGGCAAATCCACGATCTCCATTGCTCTTGAAAAAACACTCTTCCAACGAGGGATCGCCGCTTATGTTCTCGATGGAGACAATCTCCGTCATGGACTTTGCTCCGATCTCGCTTTCTCCGATAAAGATCGTCAGGAAAATATCCGTCGCGCAGGAGAAGTCGCACGACTCATGGCAGAAGCCGGCCTCGTCGTCGTCACCGCCTTAATTTCCCCCTTCCAAAACGATCGACGAAAAGTTCGAGAAATCTGTCATGAAGCCGGAATTCCGTTCTCAGAAATTTATATCAACACGCCTCTCGAGATTTGCGAACAACGCGATCCTAAAAATCTCTATAAAAAAGCCCGAGCCGGAGAGATTAAAGGATTCACAGGAATTGATGCTCCTTACGAAACCCCGGCAAAACCGAACCTAGAAATACGCACTGCCAATCTCACGGTTGAAGAATCGGTTGCGGAACTTCTCGGACATGTTCAGAAGATCATCTCTCCTTCGAGCGTCGTCACGGCAGAAGCTCAAGAGCCAGGTGCAGGAATTTAAATTATTTTAGACAGAAAGCTCGATCACCACAGCCGTCCCATAGCAAAGCACTTCCGTTGATTGATTTTGCCCTCCAATTTCAGTCGCATCATATTGAACTCCGATAATCGCATTCGCTTGCATCGCACGTCCATGGACTAACATTAAATCATAGGCTTCTTGTCTCGCTTGTTCACACATCTCCGTATATGAGCCAACATTTCCACCAAAAATCGACTGAAGACCTCCAAAGAACCCCTGGGAAATTGTCGGAGATCGAACAACGATTCCTCTGACGATTCCAAGATATTTAATAATCTTATACCCATCAAGCAAAGGTGTCGTCGTTACTAATATTTGATTGTTCATAGGCTCATTTTACAATCCAAGCCGAAAAAAGCGAGTGGATTGAATCATGCAATCTATTCCTACTCCTCTAGAAATGAGCAAAACTCTTTTACAAAATACCGGCACTCGTTTTTACTCTATATTCTTTATATCCCTGATCTAACTGATTGAGACGAATTTCTTCTTCACTTGCCCTCCAGCGAATCAGAAAATAAAACGCCGATCCTAAAACCAAAACAGCAATCGATCCTGAAATCAAACCAACACCAACCCAATCCAAAAGATAACCAAAATAGATGGGATGCCTCACCCATCGATAAGGACCATTCTTCACAACCTCTTTTGCAACAATAAAGACCGAAAAATTTCTTCCTAGTGTCATGGTGCCCCATAGTGAAATCAAAATTCCGATCAATCCTATTATAAGTCCTAAAATATGAAATAATCCCTGAGCTTTTGCAGGGATATAACTGCGTCTTAAAACCTCGGGAAGAGACGGAATCGTGGTCGCCAAAATAAAAAAGAAACTGCATGCAAGGGGAATTAAAATATCTCGACTATTTTTTACGGAGATTACCGATTTCCGACTAAAAATTAAAAGTCCCACAATCGATCCTACCAAACTACAAATTAAAAGAAATTTAATCCAGACCAGTGCTCCCAGAAAATCTCCTGTCTTCTCCGGCATTCTCATCACGCGAAAAACCGCAATCCCATAAAACACAGGAAATAAAACTCTCTCCACATAGTCCCATCCCTTGAGACTTGAATCTGTTTGATTCAGAAAACCCATAGAGAACCTTGCTGACATTTTAATTCCTGCGCTCGTCAGCCTTAAGCATCTGTTTTTAAAAATCGTTTGAGTTCCTCAGCATCACTCACAAAGGATTCTACCGCATCATCCTTCACAAACTCCAATGCCGCAGAATCAACGGCTGTAAAACGCGAGAGCGCCTGAAAGTAACTTTTCCACTCTTTCTCTCCCTCTTGAAGAAGATGCTTGTTTAAGGTCGTATAATCGCCTGTCCAATAATAAACGTGGCTCATTTTAATCCACTTTCCGAGCATCTCGATCTCTTTTGCGTTTTGATCGAGTTCGCTCATTACGGGCGGCTGCCAATACGAAAAAATATTCGAATCTGCTAATCCCACAAACAAATCCCGAGTACTGTTGGCGGTATGAGTCAACGTATGATTATGATATTCCGTTCCAATTTCAATTCCAACTGCTTTTGCCATGGAAGAAATTCTTAACAAATCATCCATCACTCGTCTTTTTTCATCTGAAGGCATGATGTCGGCATTCTTATCTCCTGCCCAAACCCGAATCCGATTTGTTCCCAAAATTTGTGCACTCTGAAGAACCAAATCAAAATCCGATGGAGTTGAAACCCCTGCACGATAATAGCTCGCATAGGAAAGAACCTCTAAACCCAATTGCTTCGATTCTTCTCGCACCTTTTCGGCGATCACGACGTCTCCTGGTTTGACATGAATATCCGAACCCCATTCGATTCCGTCGAGTTTCGCCCGATGAGCGAGCGATAAAATTTCGGATACCGATTTTTGACGAAAGGTAATGGAGAGTAGTCCTGAGCGAATTTTTGAGAGCGAGTTCATAGTGGGATTCCTTAAATGATTAAAGTCGATCTGCTTGTAACAAATCCCCTTCAACCTTCAATCTTTGTCTCTCTCCCCTTCTGACACCCCCTTTCCCCTATAAAACCTCTTCAATTTTCAGATCAATCACCGAATACGTGAGTCGATCGAGCGCAAAAGAAACCCAATAACGTTTTCTTCCTTGGACTGAAAACGTTTTTGTATTTCCAGGAATCTTCATCAGTTTTCCATCTTCAATCACCAAATCCATCATCAGATTAATCGTCGAGGATTGACCAACCTCACTGACCTGCCGAAGTACGGCTTCTCGATGGTGTTTAAACGCAGGCCAGGTCGTCGAGACTTGCGTTGTGGCAATCGATCGAATGAAATCTGATCGACTCACAGGAACACTCTCTTTTCCTGCATAGGATTGATAAATTTTGGTCGATATCGCGGCGGCATCATCCGATGAAATCGCTTGAGTGTTATTCGCCTGATAAGCCCGATCTCCTCCGATTAACAAGGTTTTCCAGATTTCAGGATAAGGGACATTCCACGAAAGTTTCCCCGCCACCACCGACGGATGCTCATGCGAATCAAATAAATCCTGCAAGACCATATCCGCTGAGTTGGTTGTAAAATAATCTAACGTCTTCCATGGCATGTCTCGATAGACATATCCGAGCTCTCCCGATGAGCGAAAGGCACGATCTAAAATAATCGGACGATACGTGTCCGTGTTACTCTTGTAGGGATTAATCTTTTGAGTGGTTGTATAGGGATTCTCGTCCAACCCATAATCTCCCCAACGCTGTATTCCATCTAAATCAGGATAGGTGCATGGAATTGCAGCCGTGTATCGATAACGATTTTCCGCCATCGAAGCGATATATGAACTACTTTGTCCCGTTCCAAAGTACTGACTAGGTTCATTCGCCCATGGTTGGATCTTTGTTCCGTTTACAGGATATCCTACCGAATATCCCAATACGGTATCCGCCATTGATCCCGTTAAAATATTCGGCCTCAAAGAAAGATCTTTATAAGAAAACTTTGCAACTTGATATGTTCCCAAGCTCACCCCAAACCTCGTCGTACAGGGATCTGATTTTAATATTCCTTGAAAAAATAATAATTCGTTAATTGTTTGATACGCACATGCAAATAAATACGAATTTCCACTGGTGGTGACGCCAGCGCTCACAGGATGAATTCCATTTCGATTCACCAAGGAGCTCGTCGAAACACCACTCCCATTAGCGACCCCCGCAAAGGTGCTGTAGGGCATCCAATTTCCCTTCGAATTCTGATACTCACAAACCATCACGACATTCGAATAATACATTAATATTCCATGATAATTTCCAGCATTCACCCCTACCGGAAAACCCGTATAATCAAATCGATAGCCCGCAGCTCCTTGAATATCCGCAGGAGGCAAGACAGGGGCCACGGGCAATCCTAAACCGGAAGCATTTCGAATAAGTCGAGGCTCTCGATAGGTCTCTAATGTTCCCATCGATAATGTTGCGGGCGTCGTTGAAAACGGTGCCGTACCGGGAAGATAAGCATAAAATGCTCCCGGATTATCCACATATCCCTCTCCATAATAACCGCCATTGAGTGCCCTCACACGAATCGACGGATAATCCGTCGTATTAACGTTTAAAAGTTTTCGATGATTATTCCAAAGCTCCGGTAATATATAATTGTAAAAAGTTGGATTCGGTTGATTCACGTTCGCAGGTCTGTGAGCCATCTTATTAATGGCGGGCAGATCTTCGATTCCATAAAATTCTTCTTTCGCAAATTGGATGACGGTCGGTTCATGGTTGGCGTCGTATTGGTCAATAATATTAGCGCCG
>JAZKBH010000219.1:5573-7643 GCA_040388725.1 Verrucomicrobiota bacterium | reverse complement strand
GAAAATGCCCCTGTTGCGACGGCAATCGTTTTGGCGCCGATGACTTTTCCGCATTCGATATCGTGAGGGGTATCTCCAATGACATAGACATTCTCAGGAGGGAAATCGAAGTCGTGTTTTTCCGAAGCACGTTTGACGGCAAAGGGGCCAAGATCATTGCGGTGCATGCTGTCATCCGCGAAGGCGCCAAATTCAAAATAATCCCAGACATTGTAATGACCGAGTTTGAGCTCTGCGCCACGGATCATATTTCCGGTGAGGAGACCTTGAGCGAGATCTTTTCTGTTTTTAACTTGTTCTAAAATATCAGCGATCCCGGGATGTGTTCCTCCCTCGCCTTTGGGGAGTTCATCTTTTAATGTGCGGAGGTAATGTTCGACGAAATCATGGAGCGCTTTTTCATCATGAGGAAGTTTGAAGTATTCGAGCATCATCAAAGAAATGCGGCGATCCGTACGCCCACGATAATCAAAAGGCTCTAGCGTTGTCTCGATTTTGAAGACTTCTTTAAAAACACGGATCAAGGCTCGTTCGCCTGCCGCGCCGTTGCAGATGAGTGTGCCGTCAATATCCCAGAGCAAAAGTTTCATCATTCGAAACCGTAGTGGTGAAAACAAAATGTGCGATGAAAAAAGAAAAAGATCTCACACATCCTCCTTCGCCAAGGCTTCGGCGAGACAAGAAGACACGGAAAGAGTATCCGCAGATTGACACCCATGAACACAGATTTTAAAGGCAATGGTTTTGTTTTAAAACGAAGAAACTGTATTTTAGGATATCTATCTGAATTTTAATCTGTGTAAATCCGTGTCAATCTGCGGATAAAGTACCTTTTCTGTGCCTTTGTGGCTTCTTGTCTCGCCGAAGTTTTGGCGAAGGAGGATGTGTGAGGCTCTTATGGTTTTTGTAATTTTTTTACGATTTTGCGATGAGCTTGGGGAAGAGGGATAGATTCGAGTTCATTGATTGACATCCATTGGCCTTCTTTTGAAGAACTCTTTTTCGATTTAAATTCGCAGAGGCCGTAGGTCATTTCGATGGTGTATTTGGTAAAGCCATATTTCATCGAGCCGAAATCCTGGTTCCATTTCATGGTCGAGGGATTGAATGTCGGAAAAAGCCAGAAACCGTTTTGACGCTCTTTGCCCGGAATGACCCAATATTTTTTGCCTTGGGTAATAAGTGCAATTTTTTCCTGAAGCTTCTCTGCTTTAGGACGATCTTTTTGAGGATAGAGCTCCGGAGATGTTTTTCCTTTGCAAATTTTTTGCATGGGACAAAGGCTGCAGCTCGGATTTTTGGGAGTGCAAATCAGAGCTCCCAATTCCATCAAGGATTCATTGTGGATTCCAAAATCCGTTTCGGGGAGTAATGCTTCGGCCAAGTTCCAAAATTCAGCGATGACATTCGGTTTGGCGACATTTTCGGCGCAGGCAAAAATTCGAGCGAAGACACGGATGACATTTCCATCCACCAAAGGAGCCTTTTGATTGAAAGCGAGGCTCGCGATGGCCCCGGCGGTATAGCGTCCAATCCCGGGAAGCGCGGTGAGACCTTCCACGGTCGAGGGCATGATTCCCTTGAGCTCTGTTACGACGGTTTGAGCGAGACGATGAAGATTACGCGCGCGACTATAATAACCGAGCCCTTCCCACGATTTCAGAACCGATTGTTCGGAGGCGCTTGCAAGCGCTTTCCAATTCGGAAACGTGGTCATCCATCGATTAAAATAAGGAATGACAGTTTTAACCTGAGTCTGCTGCAACATCAGTTCTGAAACCGTCACGGCATAAGGGGTTCGAGGATCACGCCAAGGGAGATTGCGCTGATGCGTGAGAAACCAATTTTTGAGTGACTCATGAAAGGCGCGTCGGATTTTGAGGTCGATTTTCCAGAATGCTTCGGCAGGATGTGAGGGCTTTATCATGAGTCAACCCTCCACCTATACGTTTCAACTCGACCCTGCGCAAATTCAAAAACTCAAAGGAGTTTTAGAGGGACTCGGTTATCAATTTCGAGAAATGCCCTATGCCCACTTTGGAGCGGCGAAAGGCAAACTCTCTTTGGGAA
>JAZKBH010000219.1:0-5563 GCA_040388725.1 Verrucomicrobiota bacterium | reverse complement strand
TTTGTTTTGGAGCCTGAAATTTTAGGAAAGGCAGAAATGGGTTATGAGGATGTGCATCATCCGGAACGATTTGAACCGCACATCGGAATCGATGAAAGTGGGAAAGGCGATTTTTTTGGGCCCCTCGTCATTGCTGCAGCTTATGTGGATAAAGAAATTGTCCAGCAACTCATGACCAAAGGGGTTTGTGACAGTAAGCTCATCAAGAGCGATCAAAAAGCACGGACGATGGCAGAAGAGATCAAACGCATTCTCGGACGAAAATGGAGCGTCATTGCGATTGGGCCTCAAAAATATAACGAACTCTACTTCAAATTTAAAAACTTAAATCGTCTTCTCGCCTGGGGACACGCCACAGTTTTGGAAAACGTTCTCGAAATCGTCCCCGATTGTCCCCGGGCTCTCTCCGACAAATTTGCGGATGAGCGTTTGATTTTGAATCAGCTCAAAGAGCGTGGTCAAAAAATAAAAATGGAACAGCGCACGAAGGCCGAATCGGATATGGCGGTTGCGGCTGCTTCTATTTTAGCAAGAGCCGCTTTCCTTGAGGGAATTGAAAAACTAGGGAAAGATTTAGGGACCGAACTTCTCAAAGGTGCTTCTGGATTGGTGCGCAAACGCGGAGAAGAGATTGCCGCGAAATATGGAGAAGCCGGTTTAAAATCCGTCTCCAAAGCCCATTTCAAAACATTCCAGGAATGCCTGAATCCTGGTTTGGGCCTGGAATAAAACAAAAGACATTATCTCACGCAAAGACGCAAAGCTGCCCAAGATTCATCCCATAAAGACAGTTTTTTATTTTTAGGGAGGAGACTTGGGCAGCTTTGCGTCTTTGCGTGAGGCAATGTCTTTTCTCTTTTTATCCCAACACTCTTTCAGCTTCTTCACGGGCCCAAGCATCGGCTTGTTTGATGGCGTCGAGACTCGGGTGCTCGATATTTTGATGAGCGAGCATCACTTTTTCGACGGAACGCCAAATCTGAGGGAACTTAATTTTCCGGCCGAGAAACTTCTCCACCGCCACTTCGTTCGCTGCATTGAAAACGGCAGGAAGTGTTCCTCCTTTTTCGCCCGCAAGTCGCGCGAGGTTTAAGGAAGGAAAACGATTCGTATCGGGAGCTTCAAAGGTGAGTGATCCGACTTCCTCTAAACGAAGCTGACGGAGACGATTTGTTAAACGATCCGGATAGGTGACGGCATATTGAATCGGGAAACACATGTCCGAATGACTGAGCTGTGCGAGTTGCGATCCATCTTCAAATTCCACGAGCGAGTGAACAATGCTTTGCGGGTGAACGACGACATCGACTTTTTGAATCGGAACATCAAAGAGCCATTTCGCTTCGATCATCTCCAATCCCTTATTGAAGAGCGTCGCGGAATCGATGGTGATTTTTTGTCCCATTGTCCATGTCGGATGTTTGAGCGCTTGTTCAACCGTGACATTTTCGATTTCCTCTGCAGAGGTCTTGCGAAAAGGTCCGCCGGAAGCGGTGAGAATCAGTCGTTTGACTTGGTTTTGTCGATCTCCTTGGAGACATTGGAAAATGGCATTATGCTCGCTATCGACCGGGAGAATCTTCACGCCCTTTCGTTTCGCGGCATTCATGACGGCTTCTCCTGCCATGACGAGGATTTCCTTGCTGGCGACGGCGAGGTCTTTTCCAGCTTCAATCGCGGCAAGCGCAGGCGCGAGTCCTGCTGTTCCTACGATCGCAACGAGAACCATATCGGCCTCGGGCATTGTTGCGAGTTGGATCAGTCCTTCTTCCCCGGCATAGCAGGGGATCTCTTTTGGAATTTGAGATTGGAGCGTTGAGATCTGAGTTTTGTCGTAGCAGGCGATCGCCTTCGGTTTCCAGGTTCGTGTTTGCTCCGCTAAAACCGTGGCTTGTCGATTCGCGGCAAGTCCGACGATTTCCATTCGCTCGGGAATATCTTGGGCGACTTTGATCGCGCTGAGTCCAATGGAACCGGTAGAGCCGAGAATAACAAGACGTTTACGTTTCATGATGATCTTTATCCGTGGAGGTAAGGAAGGAGTTTTAAGTAGAGATATAAAATTGGTGCCGTGAAAATGAGACTATCGATCAGATCTAAAATTCCACCGATGCCTGGAATCGCATGTCCCGAATCTTTGACATGAGCATCCCGTTTCACAACGGATTCAGCAAGATCGCCGATGACGCTTCCGAGTGAAATGAGAATACCAAGAATCCACGCATGCATTCCTTGAAGAAGTTCCAAACCGGGAATCGAATGTGCGAGCCCAACACTGAGAAGTGTGGAGATCGCGACGCCTCCACAAAATCCTTCCCACGTTTTTCCAGGACTAATATGAGGAATCATTTTGTGTTTTCCGATTAGCTTTCCAACGACATATGCACCGACATCCGTAAACTTCGTGACCGCGAGAAGATAGAGCACCGCCATGCTGGTATCGAACCGATGGGTGTTCATGAAATCGATCAGTCCCACATAACCAAAAAGAACGGGAACATAGAAAAATCCCATGAGCGTTCCCGCTTGTTCAGCGATCGGATTAGGAGATTGCGTATAAAAAAGAACGTGTCGGCTCAGAATCGTCAGAATCATCAAGCTGAGAAGTCCGAGAAAATAAAAGGGAAGCCAAGAAGAGAGTTCAGGACGATGAACCATAAAAAAGGCAATCCCGAGAAACCAAAGTAATCCGAAGAGAAGCCCCATTTTTTTATAAACATGAATCCCTTTAGCATGTTGGGCATGGTAAAACTCTCCCTGTCCCCAGAGTCCGACGAGAGTTAGAATCGTCCAGTCGACCCAAGGGGGAGCGATAAAGATAATGCCTAAGGTCACGGACCAAAGGATCAGCCAAGAGAAAAAGCGTTGTCGGAACATGCGGGACAAAGTGAAGCGAAGCCCCTTTTAAAGATCAATCACATAAGAAAGGAGTGGCAGTTGTTTCGCGCGAAGGCACAACGGCACTAAAAATACAGAAAACAGGGATTTTCTTTAAACAAACTTACTTTGACTTAGCGCCGTCGTGTCGTCTGGTCTCGCCGTAGCCTGGGCGAAGGAGGATGTGCGAAACAACGGACTTTTATCCCCTCAGATTGAACTGAGAGCCAGATACAGAAGCGCTGCTGGATTGTCCCTGGGCATTATAGGCCCCTAAATCGGGAAGTTTATCAATCAAGGGAAGAATCGATGACTCCGACGACTGTTGGGCGTTTCGAAGGGCATAGGCGGCGACTGAAAAGCTCGCATTCGTCTCCGAAAGAGTCGTGACTTCATTGGCCGCAAAGACCGCTGCTACATTCGAGACATCCATACAGTACTATTATCGGTAGGCAGGGGCTCAAACTTAAGGAAAATTTTCAACATTCTTCTTCTTGTCGTCTTCTCTATGGACTCCCACTAAGACGAAATGAGTCCTATTTCATCAAAATCCGTCTGGCAATGGGTCATGGCCGCTCCTTGGGACCCTGAATTAATTTACGATTTTTTTTATCATGAAAAAGAGATGAGTGAAGGGATGCCTATGATTTTGGATGAGCGACTGAAGGGAGCTTTGCATCGGCATTTGACGAATTTGATTCATTTGGCCGATTTTTGTGGATTTCAAAATACATGGGCGCGTCTGGCGGAGAGTTGGAACCAGGAAGGAGTCCCCATGGGGCGAGCATGGATGGGTGCCGCTTTAGGAGGACAAATGGCGATGGCCGGTTTGTATGAAATGGCAAAAATTGTATTTGAGGCAGAAGTGGGAGATCAAATCGTCCTATCGCCCCTTCATTATTGGACGATAACAGAATCCTGTCGGTGGATTCAGTTGGATTTTATCCCCCAGTGCGAAGAGGGGGGAGGACTCCCCTTTGGAAGTCGGGATGAAATCGAGTCTGATTTGGTGATCGTGAATGAACGGTTTTCGCCTATCGATGATGTTCTACAGGGAGAGTTTGAACCTTACGCCCGAATTCGGCTGATTAAACCACAGAAGAACTAAGCTTTTGTTATTTTGGGAAATCGAGCTGAGGCGCATTTTCAGGCGACCAGGGATTGACTTTGAATCCTGATTCTTGGAGAGAATGACGAAACTCTTTTGCCATCAATTTTAAGTCATTCAATGAGATCCCTTCGTAAGGACTTTCATATGGGGAAAAATTATTTTCTGCGAGAAGAAAGAGCCGAAAAGCGGGTTCTAGACGGTTTTTTTGGAGATGAACAAAGGCCCCTGCAAACTGAATGAGGCCCTTATAAAAATTCGCCTCTTTACGACTTCGATCCGTCAACCATAGCTCTTCAAGGACATCGTGGGCCTCATAATAGGATTGTTCATTAAAGCATTCAAAATAGCCCAAATAATGAGCAGGCCATGGGGCCTCCGAGGATTGATGTTTTTCGATCCGATCCGCGATTCGAGGTGATTTTTTAGATTTCATTTTATCCCATTCTTACGATAGAGTGTTCGACGAAGATGCAACCTCCTTTTTTAGCAAGTCTTCTCGCCGGGGGTCCAATGAATGGAAAATAAGCCTCTCTCTATTCCTTCTTCAGGGACAGTTCCGTTAAAAATATTAGTGGTCGATGATCAAGAGATGAATCGTCGACTTTTGATGACGATGCTTTCTCATTTGGGACTTCATTCCGAACAAGTTACGGAAGGAAATGAAGCGGTGCAGTATTGTCAAACTCATGAGGTCGACTGCATTTTGATGGATGTGAATATGCCTTTAATGGATGGATTGCAGGCGACAATCGAGATTCGAAAAAACGAGCAAAATGTGGCGAAGAAAAAGAAAGTCATCATCGTGGCCATCACTGCCAATGCCATGATGGGAGATCGAGAGACGTTTTTATCTTCAGGAATGGATTTTTATATTCCTAAGCCCATTAAGATCAAGGACTTGAGAGATGTAATAGGACGCTGCATTCAACGTTTTTCAGAGACCCCGCTCCATTGACGGGACTGAGATAGCGAGGTAAGTTTAGGGGAGATGATTAGCGGTATTCCTCATGCTTCCATTTTTCAGCCGAAGCCTTCCCTCATTGAAAAAGGTGCGGCGAAGCCATTGGAACAAAAAATTGCAGCTAAAAAAGAGGAAACATTATTTGTCGAAAGAGGAGCCTCTTCCTCGACTGAAAAAACGGGAAGTTCGATTCATGAGTCCCCAACCACGTCTTTGGTCCGGTATGGAGAAGCTCCTTCTTTTGTGGATCGAAAAATCGAGCAGCCGACGCAAGCCAGTGAGTCTCGCCCTTATGATGCATCGACCCTTGCTCGTCAATCATTGGAAGTGAAATCGACGCAAGGTTTGCCTCGTACCAATGATTTAGGTTCAGCTCGCTCGGTTCCTCTCAATGATCAGCTTAAAAAGGAATATATTCAAAAGCAGACGGAAGAGACGCCGATTGGCAGTCAGTTTAACGCACAAGCTTGATTCAAGAGGAAGTTCATCCTTTAGAGAATAATTTTGAACAAGGGCCATGCTCTTTTGTGTATTTCAACTTAATGAGTATTCTTCATGAACGGGAGCAACAGTCTTCTTTAATTAAGTTATTTTTAAAGAAGGGGTGGGAATGA
>JAZKBH010000218.1:24799-25936 GCA_040388725.1 Verrucomicrobiota bacterium | reverse complement strand
CCATAAAAAACTCCGAGATCATGAAACCGTCGTGAAACCCATTTTGTAAATCGATTTTCGCTCGCCTCATGTTCCATAAACTGAGAGCAGCGCATCGGCGTCAAGGTGATCGCTTCCAAAAGCGAAAGGAGAACCGCCGCCGAAATCGTCATCCCAAATTGATACAAAAAAATCCCGATCATTCCATTTATAAATAAAACCGGAGAGAAAATAGCAACCACCGAAACGGTTGCGGCAATCGCCGCAAAAGTAATTTCGCGTGTTCCGTCCAAAGAGGCTTGAACCCGATCTTTCCCCATTTGAAAATGCCGAAAAATATTTTCCAAAACCATGATCGCATCATCGACCACAATCCCGATCGCCAGCGTTAATCCCAGCAGAGTGAAAAAATTGAGCGTAAATCCGCAAAAATAAATAAAAACAAAAGTTCCGAGAAGAGAAGTCGGAATTGAAAGCAAAACATTCAAGGTCGGACTCCATGAGCCCAAAAACATCCAACAAACAAGTCCTGTCACCACCACGGAAAGCAAAAGAGTTAATTCCGTTTCCTGAACAGAATCCTTCGTGAACTTGGTTTGATCAAAACGAACATTCAGCTCCATTCCCGGAGGAAGGGTTTTATTCAACTCCACCATCAATTTTTTAACATTTTCAACAATCTGAACGTCATTAAATCCTTGTTGCTTTCGGATTCCTAAACCGACACTGGGACGACCATCTGCTCTCGAAAAACGGCGAATATCATCCAATCCATCCTCTACCGTTGCCACGTCACGAATATGAATGGGTGAGTCAATGAGCGTCTTCCCTCCTCGTCGACTAATCGGAAGATTCGCAATCTCCTGGGCCGAACGCTCTTCACCCATCGTTCGAATATTCACCTGCTGTTTATTGTTCTCCGTATAACCGGAAGCCACTTCCGTATAATCTGCCTTTAAGGAGTCCCGAATATCGAGAACGGTGAGTTCATATTTTTTAAGTTTTTCATTATCGACCCAAACTCTCATCGCCCGATTCGACCATCCTCCTAACTGAATATCTCCGACACCCGGGACCACCATGAATTTGTCCTTGAGATGAAGATCCACGTACTCCACAAGCTCATGAAACGGACGATCCCACGTCAACCCCAACCAA
>JAZKBH010000218.1:24475-24789 GCA_040388725.1 Verrucomicrobiota bacterium | reverse complement strand
CCGAGAGTTCACTTCTTGTAACGCCGCATCAATATTGACCCCCCAATAAAACTCTAACTTAATCCGAGCCGTTCCCTCCATGAGGGTCGACTCCATATTTTTAATCCCTTGAACCTGCATCAAAACTTCTTCCATCGGATTCACCATCTCCGCTTCGATCACTTGAGAAGCTGCTCCGGGCCAACTGAGATTCAGAGTCAAAATCGGTTGGACCACTTCCGGAAGTTGACTCACGCCCAAACGCTGAAAACAGATCAATCCAAAAACCATACACGCGGCCATGATCATCCAGGCAAACACCGGACGACGAACAG
>JAZKBH010000218.1:20955-24465 GCA_040388725.1 Verrucomicrobiota bacterium | reverse complement strand
ATCCGACAATGCCATACGTCTCCCTTAATGGCCTTCCTGAACCCGAGGCTCAGTTTTTTTCAACGGGGAGGGAGCATCCTTACGAGTAAAAGGGTGCTCCAAACGACTCAACATCACATAGGCACAAGGAACGACCAACAATGTAAAGAATGTGGAAAGAGCCACACCTCCCAAAACGGTCACCGCGAGAGGCACTCGACTTTCCGCTCCGGGTCCAATCGCCAACGCAGGAGGAATGGACGCCGCCAAAGTGGCGAAGGAGGTCATCAGAATGGGACGTAACCGAACAGGACCGGCAATCAACATCGCCTCATGGGAATTTACCCCTTTGTGTTCTCGACTCTGATTCGCAAACTCAACCAAAAGAATGGAGTTCTTCTTCGCAATACCCATTAATAAAATCAACCCAATCATACTATAAAGATTTAAGGACTGATTCGTCAGCAAAAGCGCCATAAAAGCGCCGCTCACACTAAAGGGCAATGCAATCAAAACCGTAAAAGGATGAACAAAGCTATTAAACTGCGCCCCTAAAACCATATAGGCAATCAGGACCCCTAACCACAATGTAAAGAGAAGGCTCTCAAATGTTTCTCGAAAAGCCAAAGCGCCTCCTCCTAAAAAGAGCCGATAGCCGGGTGAAATTTCCTCATTCGCAATTTTCTCAGCCTTTGCAAGTGCATCCGATTGGGATTTACCTAAAGCGACATTTCCAAAAATGGTGATCGATCTTTCACGAAGTCGGCGGGTCAAGTTTTGATACGTCTTCACTTCTTCGATCCGCGCCACTGCCGTTATTGGAATCAATTCATTCCCCGAGGTACGCACTTGCAGCTGCTCAATATCCTGCTGTTGAGAGCGCTGCTTATCTTCAAGCCGCAGGCGGACATCATAACGACGATCTCCGTTGGTAAACTCGCCTTGAATTAATCCCCCAATCGCATACGAGACGGTATCCGCAATCGTTTGAATAGAGATCCCCGAGCGTGCCGCTTCATCGCGATTCGGAATTAAATGCATTTCGGGCATTCCATTCCGTAAATCCATATGAATATCGGTGATCAGCCCTGTCTTCTCCAATCGTGCAGAAATATTGTTCGCGATTTTTTCCAAGCCCTTATAATCATCGCCTCGGATATTCAACTCGATCGGATATCCTTTTCCTGCCGTAAAGCCGCGGGAAGAAAGATCTTGAGGATAGGCTTTTAAGTCGGGAATGGCATTGAGTTCACGACGAAGAATTTCGATCAAAGCCTGTTGACTCAACTGACGATCACCCGAAGGCTTTAATGTGACATACACCGTGGCGGCATTCACGACTCCCTCTGAAATATCTCCATTTGCTGCACCGGTGGTATAAGAAAAGCCGCCGATCGCTGCAAACAATTTAGAAACCTCGGGGTGATTTTGAATCACCTTCTCAGACTCAATCACTTTCTCCGATGTAAAACTGAGTGACGAACCGACGGGGGTCTCAATATGAACCAAAAAAGCGCTTTCATCTTGAGGAGGAAGAAATTCCATCCGCAGAAAATAACCGATTAAAAGTGAAACGAGAAAAATGACGAAAGAGACTCCCACGACGATCCCCCGATGATCGAGTGACCAGCGAAGAAGCCGTTTATACCAACCTTCCCACTGACTAAAAACTCGATCCCACCACTTCGCCGCAAATCCTTTCGTCTCCTCGTTTCCGACCGTGAGGAACTCCGAACACCGCATCGGCGTAATCGTGATCGCCTCCAATAAGGAGAGTAAAACAGAGGCTGAAATCGTGACTCCAAACTGGAAAAAATATTTCCCAACAATCCCCTTCATGAACACAACGGGAAGAAAAATCGCCATGACCGCTGCCGTCGTCACCATCGCCGCAAAAGTGATTTCACGCGCTCCATCGGACGACGCCAAAACCTTATCCTTCCCCATCTCCGCATGCCGGACAATATTTTCCAGAACCATGATGGAATCATCTACAATGATTCCAATCGCCAGGGACAACCCCAAAAGCGTAAAGAAATTCAAGGTGAACCCCATGAAATACATCACTATGAAAGTTCCCAAGACCGAAGTCGGGATGGAGAAGAGAACATTGAAAGTCGAACTCCATGAACCGAGGAAAAAATAGCAGACCACCCCGGTAATCAGCGCGGAGAGAACCAACGTGAAGAGCGTATCCTGAATCGATTCCTCAATAAAAATGGTACTGTCAAAATTGATATCCAATTGAATATCTTTCGGAAGAGTCGTGCGAAGCTCTTGAAGTTTTGCTTTCACCGCTTTCGCGACAGAAACAGCGTTCACTCCCCGTTGTTTTTTGATTCCGAGAGCAATGCTGCTCCCACCCTGCATGAACCCTAGATGTTGAATGTCATCCAACCCGTCTTCGACTCGAGCCACATCCTTAATTCGAATCCAGGAATTATAAATAGATTCACCGCCACGACTCTTGATCTGAATATCCCCCACCTGTTCAGGGGTGATTCCCTCTCCCATCGTTCGGATATTAATCTGATTTTTTGAATTCTCTAAATATCCAGAGGCCTCTTCCAAGTGATCTTGTTGTAGAGCCGTTTTAAGATCGGCAATCGTCAGTTGCAGCGACTTCAACTTATCATTGTCGACCCAGATGCGAAGATTACGACGATTATATCCTCCTAATACGACCTCCCCTACGCCCGGAACCACCCGAAACTTATCCGCCAAAATTTTTTCAATATACTCCGTCAAATCATGAAGCGACCGTTTCCCCGAAACCGTAATCAAGATGATCGGCTCATCTTCTGGATTCGTTTTATCGATCGTCGGTAAGGAGGCCCCCACGGGTAAACGAACTGTACTGATTTTAGATTGCACCTCGGTCAAAGCCGCATCGACATTCCGATCCACATCAAATTGAAGCGTGATCGCCGCTTTTCCCAATTGGATGTTCGAGGACATATCTCTCAATCCCTGAGTGGCGATCACCGCTTCCTCAATTGGATCAACCACTGCGGTTTCCAACACCTCAGGAGCAGCCCCATCCCACGTCAAATTCACCGTCAACACCGGAAAATCGACATCCGGCATCTGACTCACTCCAAGTCTCCCCAGACAAATAGCCCCAAAAATAATCAGAGAGGCCATGAGCATCCAAGCGACGACGGGGCGTCGAATCGATAAATCAGAGAGCGTCATGGATTTTTCGCAGTCCCGGGGAGCGTCGTCGGCGCATTCCCGGCAGCCACATGGAGTTTAATCAGATTCAACCGAGCATTAATTTCCGCACTATAAAGCGAGCGACGTGAACTTTGAAGATTATTAATGGAGGTTAACACATCCAACGTCGAAACCACACCATGTCGATAATCATCCAAAAGGGTCTGATAAGTTTCAGCCGTTAACTCGACCTCTTCCTTTAAGCGATAGGTCTGAGCCACACTTGAATTAAAATTGGAATACGCGGTTCGAACATCCTGATCGGAAGTGCGTCTTAAATTATCAAGGTTCAATTCACTTTGCCGCATCAACGCT
>JAZKBH010000218.1:15377-20945 GCA_040388725.1 Verrucomicrobiota bacterium | reverse complement strand
TTTCTTTTCCTGAATCCGACCATAGATCAATCCCCCATCAAAAAGAGGGAGCTGAACTTGAAACCCAGCCGCCCACTCTTCCGGCACTCCGGGATCATTCGTGAGATTATAACTTCCGGTGGCTGAAATTTGAGGCCATAAGGCTCCTTTTTCGATGGAAACATCTCTTTGCGCTTTTCTCTCCGCATCCACGAGCGCCAAAATATCAGGCCGTGTTCCGGTGGTTTGCATGTACTTCTCCAACACTTGAACGCTCGGAAAAGGAGTCGTTTCACGTAAGTGAATTTTTTCGGAAGGAATTCCCAAGTAAAAAGCCATCAACTCTTTCGCTGCCGCTAAAAGTCCCTTGGTCTCCTCTAAGCTGACTTTCTGAGAAGCGAGATCTGCCCGTGCTTGCATTAATTCGGACGGACGAGACCGCGCAATTTTGACTCGATCTCCCAACTCTTTGACCCGTGAGTCCAACGTTGTAATGCTTTGTTGTAAAATGATCAGATCTCCTTCATTGGAAATAATTTGGTAAAAGGCTTGTGCGACATCCTGATAAAGAAGTTGGTAATTGCGTTGTAAAGTATGACGTTGATTGGCCTTATCGGCATTGGCAGAACCAATGGCATTATAATTTGAAAATCCATTAAAAATAGGCTGAGAAATCGTCAGTTGCGTCGAGGATCCATAAGGCCGTATCGGGGCTGCCGATCCCTTGACCGGATAGGTATTTTGAAAGTTCTGATTATTGACCAAATTGATGGTCGGAAAAAGTTCGGCAATGGCTTGGATTAAACGCGCTTGAGCGGCATGAATACTCTCTTCACTAATTTTTAATGTGTCACTTCGAATCGCTGCTAATTCAAAACATTTTTGAAGACTCAGAGCATCCGCTTCTTTCCCGATGGAAGTCAAAGGAGATTCTTTTTTGACTTCACTCTCAAACGTCGAACTCATCGCTTGCATCGATGGAGTCTGCGTTATTTGAGGTTTCGTCACTTCGGGCGCAGGCATCGAGGCCGAAGGAGTCGCCTCTTGCGCCTGCAAAGCGATTAAGAAAAAAGAAACACAAATAAACGCGATGATGAGAGAGCGAATAAAATGAAAGCAAAATGCGTTTCTGCGAACAAGCATGTCCATTAAACACCCTTATAGTAAATAAGTTGCTCTTTCTAATCATTTTTTAAAAAAATGAAGATAATTAATTTTCATTTTTTCTCTTTTTGTAAACTCTTTCATTTAAAAGGAATACCAATTGCAGCTCGAAACTATGGAAATTGGTCCTTTACTCTTAAATCATCCTTTTTTCTTAGGGCTATCTCGTGCATTTCGCACGTTCTCCTCACAAAATGCACCAGGATTGGACGATGATTAGCAAAATAGGAGCCTTCACAATCTCGGTCCTTCAGGATCTCAGTAGTATCGTTTGGATGATTCGAGAAACTTTTTCCGAAATCATCGAACGAATCTCGATGAAACGAACTCCATTTCGGCTGGAACATCTTTTCGATCAAAGCCATCGAGTCGGATTCGGATCCATTCCGATGGTTGTTCTCCTCTCTGTTTTTGTCGGACTCACCATGGCTTTATTGACCGGATATCAACTCGAACGATTTGGACTAGTCACCTTGGTCCCTGCCGTCGTTTCGGTCTCCTTCACACGGGAGATGGGATCTCTTTTTACCGGAATTGTTCTAGCGTCTCGAATTGGTGCGGCTTATACCGCCGAACTCGGCGCGATGACTGCCGGAGGAGAGGTCGCTGCCATTGAAGGAATGGGAATTGGGCCGCTCCGCTATCTCGTCACTCCCCGAATTTTAGCCATTTTTGCACTGACGCCATGCCTGAGCGTCATCTCCGTCATTACCGGAATTTTAGGAGCGGCCTTTATTTCCAATCTCATGCTGCAAATTGGTTACAGTTTCTTTTACGACCAAGTCATGACCAATCTTCTGGTTAAAGATATCATGGCGGGAATCGTCAAAAGTTTTCTCTTCGGAGCCATCATCGGAACCATTGCTTGTTATAAAGGCCTCTCGATCCGAGGAGGTGCCGTGGAGGTCGGTGTCGCAACGACCTCAAGTGTTGTGATTGCCGTGAGTTCAGTCATCGCCTGCGACTCGCTCTGTAACATCTTTATGATCACCTTTTTCCCATGAAGACGAACTCTCAAAAACTGATCGATGTTCGCCAATTGAAACTTCAATTTGGAAAAAAAGAAGTTTTGAAAGATGTTAATTTTTCGCTCCAACCTGAGGAAGTGCTTGTGATCATGGGCCTCAGTGGATGCGGTAAAAGTACGATTCTTAAAATTATCATGGGCCTTTTAAAAGAAAGCGGAGGATCTGTTTTTTTTAAAGACCAAGAATTGACCAAACTCTCCCGCCCCGAATTAAATCAAGCACGTACTCACATCGGAATGGTCTATCAAAATGCAGCACTCGTCAGCTCCATGACCGTTCGCGATAATCTCGCTCTCCCTTTAAAGGAACTCACTCTTAAAAAGGATCAGGAAATTGACTCGGTCATCGATCAAAAACTGGAACAGGTCGGACTTAAAGACGTCAAAGATCTTCTTCCCTCTGAACTCAGCGGAGGAATGCAAAAAAGAGTCGGCCTCGCTCGTGCCCTCATGATGGAACCCGAACTCATTCTTTTCGATGAGCCCTCTGCAGGATTGGATCCCGTGAATAGCAAGCTGATTGATGACCTCATCATCAAACTTCGAGATGAACAAAAAGTGGCCTCTATCGTCGTCACTCATGAAATGAAAAGCGCTTTCCAGATCGCAAGTCGAATCGCATTTCTCCATGAAGGAAAAGTAATCTTTGAAGGATCTTCCGAAGATTTCCAAAAATCCAAAGACCCGACCATCCATCAATTTGTCTCCTCTTATTCAGAAGAAAAAAAACAACCCGAGTAATTCTATGCAAATTCGAAAAAATGAAATCACGACCGGTATCCTCGTTCTCGTCACCTTCGGGGTTCTCATCACTCTCTTAATCATCGTCGGCATGCCCGGTGTGATTAAATCCTTAAACACCTACCGGATTTACTATGATAATGCGAATGGGATACGTCCGGGAGCCCCTGTTCTTTTGGCCGGACGTGAAATTGGAAAAGTCACTGCCTTAGAATCCCCTATCCCCCTTGATAAGCGCCCTAAAGATCACCCCGAATATGAAGTTTCTATTGATGTCCAAGTCGCACGCGAGGCTCAAGTCTATCGCAAAGTCACCGTCCGCCTCACTCAACTCGGCCTCATGGGACAACAAACCATCGATTTCGTTAAGGGCGACGAAAGCTCAGGCCTTGCCGAAAATCACACCGAATTCATCGGCGAAAGAGTTCCTGATCTTTCTGAATCCGTCTCGAACAATATCGAACGCATTACAGGACCCGATTCAGATCTCGCGCACACGATTCAAAACGTCAGAACATTTACAGAGACTTTAAACAACTCGAAACTTCCCCGTGTCATCGAAAATGCAGAGCAACTCACCGACACCCTCAAAAAAGAACCGTGGCGTCTCCTCTGGCCCAGCACCAAATCCTATAACGATGAAGATAAGCCGGATGAGAAAAAAAAGAAAAAAGAGCACCCGGACAGCGATATTCCTTCCAAAAAACAAAGAATATCATCGCCAAAATTGGCGCACCCATCTTCTCCATAATTAGAATAATCTTTTGTATTTGTTCTCTCCGGTGAATCCTGTTCATCCTGTCAAAAATCAGAGAGGCTTTGGACAGGATGAACAGGAGCCACAGGAGAAGAGAGTTTTTGGAAATCCCTCGTACAAAATCTGGATTTAGTCGTCCGTGAAAACGAATTTGAATTTCATCAAAAATAAGAAGAACCTCGATCGAATTACTCCTCTTTACGTAAAAACTCTTTTTCTTACTTTTATGCTTGGTTTTTGAGTGGGGGGAGCCAAAAGAGTCCCATGCCTAAGCGGACTGACATTAAATCTATTCTCCTCATCGGCTCCGGCCCGATTATCATCGGCCAAGCCTGCGAATTCGACTACTCCGGCGTTCAAGCCTGTAAAGCCCTCCGTGAAGAGGGATACAAAGTCATTCTCATCAATAGTAATCCTGCCACCATCATGACCGATCCCGAATTTTCGGATCGGACTTACATTGAACCGATTACTCCCGAAGTGATTGAAAAAATTATCGAACGAGAACGTCCCGACGCTCTTCTTCCGACGCTCGGTGGACAAACCGCCCTCAATGCCGCCATGGCACTCTGGGAAAGCGGCGTTCTCACGAAGTATAATGTTGAAATGATCGGCGCAAAATCCGAGGCGATCAAAAAAGGCGAAGATCGTCAGCTCTTCAAAAACGCGATGCAAAAAATCGGTATTGATGTCCCGATCTCCGGCACCGCTCACTCCATGGAAGAAGGCCGCACGGTCGCTCAAAAAATTGGAAAATTCCCTCTCATTCTCCGTCCCGCTTTCACAATGGGTGGAACAGGCGGTGGGGTTGCTTACAATAAGGAAGAGTTTGAAGAAATCCTCGCTCGAGGACTCTCCCTCTCCCCTACTTCCGAAGTTCTCGTCGAAGAATCTCTTATCGGTTGGAAAGAATATGAGATGGAAGTCATGCGCGATACCGCAGACAACTGCGTGATTATTTGTTCCATCGAAAACTTTGATCCAATGGGCGTTCACACCGGTGACAGTATCACCGTTGCACCGATTCAAACACTCACCGATAAAGAATTTCAAATCATGCGCGATGCCTCCTTTGCGATTATTCGTGAAATCGGCGTCGAAACAGGTGGATCCAACATTCAATTCTCCGTCGACCCTGAAACTGGTCGAATGATCGTCATTGAGATGAATCCCCGCGTCTCTCGCTCCTCTGCATTAGCTTCGAAGGCAACAGGATTTCCGATCGCCAAGATCGCGGCCAAACTCGCCGTCGGCTTTACTCTCGATGAAATCCGCAACGATATTACTCGCGAAACGCCGGCCAGCTTTGAGCCAACGATCGATTACGTCGTCACCAAGATTCCTCGTTTCGCATTCGAAAAATTCCCCGGCGCAGACAACACCTTGACCACTCAAATGAAGAGTGTCGGTGAAGTCATGGCGATCGGTCGTACCTTCAAAGAATCGATGCAAAAAGCGATGCGCGGCCTTGAAACCGGCGCATGGGGCTTTGGTTCAGGCGGAAAGTTTGGAAGCTTAACTCCTCCTCCTCTGGAAGAGATCAACCAAAAGTTGACCACTCCTAATCCCGAAAGAATTCATTATATTCGCCATGCCTTCAATGCAGGATTAACGCTCGATCAAATCCATCAAAAAACGAAGATCGATCCTTGGTTCCTGGAACAACTCGAAGAAATTGTCAAAGAAGAGAAAGTTCTCCTCAAAGATTCCTCCGATCAAGCTCTTGAGCAAGCAAAGTCCCTTGGTTTCTCTGACCGTCAACTTGCCTTTCTTTGGAAAAAGACCGAAAACGAAATTCGCGCCCGTCGCCAAAGCCTCGGACTCATTCCCTCCTATCGCCTCGTCGATACCTGTGCGGCAGAATTCGAAGCCTATACTCCTTACTATTATTCCACTTATG
>JAZKBH010000218.1:1290-15367 GCA_040388725.1 Verrucomicrobiota bacterium | reverse complement strand
ACCGTGGGGATGATGAGGTCCGTAAAAACGACCGCAAAAAAATCATGATTCTCGGCGGCGGTCCTAATCGGATCGGACAAGGAATCGAATTCGATTATTGCTGCGTTCACGCCGCTTTCGCCCTCAAAGCGATGGATATCGAATCGATCATGGTCAATTCGAACCCCGAAACGGTCTCTACCGACTACGATACCTCCGATAAACTTTATTTCGAACCCCTCACCCTCGAAGATGTCCTCAATATCTACGAGCGCGAAAAAGTCTGGGGCGTCATTGTCCAATTCGGAGGTCAAACCCCTCTCAATCTTGCGGCAGGCCTCAAAGCTCACGGAGTGAATATTATCGGAACCTCGGTTGAATCGATCGACCGTGCAGAAGATCGTAAACTTTTCCAACAAATGCTTCATAAGCTCGGATTGCTCCAGCCGCCCAATGGAACCGCAACGAACGAAGATGAAGCCGTCGCTGCGGCCCATAAAGTCGGTTATCCCGTTCTCGTTCGTCCTTCATTCGTTCTCGGCGGTCGTGCAATGCAAATCGTTTATAATGACGAAGACCTCCGCTACTATATGCGCACTGCTGTGGAAGCATCCCCCGAACGCCCTGTTCTTGTGGATCGCTTTCTCGATGATGCCACTGAAGTCGATGTCGATTGCATCTCCGATGGAGAAACCGTGGTCATTGGGGCCATCATGCAACACATCGAGCAAGCGGGCGTGCACTCGGGCGATAGCGCCTGCGTCATTCCTCCTCCGAATTTAAGTAAAAAAGTTCAGGACGAAATCCGTGTCGCCACCATCGCGATGGCAAAAGAACTTCAGGTCAAAGGGTTGATGAACGTTCAGTTCGCAGTCAAAGACGAAACCGTCTACGTGCTCGAAGTCAACCCACGTGCGTCACGAACTGTCCCCTTTGTCAGTAAAGCCATTGGAATATCGCTTCCAAAGCTTGCAACCAAGGTCATGGCTGGAGCCACACTCAAAGACCTCGGATTTACCGAAGAGATCATTCCGAAACATTACTCAGTCAAAGAAGCCGTTCTTCCTTTTTCGAAGTTCCAAGGAGTCGATATTCTCCTCGGGCCCGAAATGAAGTCCACCGGTGAAGTCATGGGAATCGATGATGACTTTGGGATCGCCTACGCAAAATCCCAGATGGCAGCCTCCCCTTCACTTCCTCTCAAAGGAAATGTTTTTATCAGCATTCGAGATGCGGATAAGGTCGCCCTTGTTCCTGCCGCCAAAAAACTGGCAGAGCTTGGATTTAAAATTTACGCCACTTCGGGAACAGCGGATGCCTTCAAAGCATACGGTATCGAATGTATTCCTTTGTTTAAAGTCCAAGAAGGTCGACCCAACGTTCTCGATATGCTCAAGAACGGAGAGATCGCCATGGTCATTAATACTCCCGCTGGCAAAAATACGCGCTTAGATGAAGTCAAGATCCGAACCACCGCTCTTTATCAAAAAGTTCCCGTGATGACCACGGCGGCGGCCGCACTGACGACGGTGGAAGGGATCACCTCGCTGCTTAACAAAAAGCTCCAGGTCAAATGCCTTCAGGAGTTTCATCACCTCTAGTCATTAAATATTTCCTGGAGGGGCGAGCGAGGCGAGTCCTTGAAGGACGACGCGAATGACTCTCCCGCACGTGCGGGATCGTCCCTCCAAAAATTAAAACTCAGAACGATCTCCGATCACATATCATGGATTACTCCCCGATTGTTCAAGAACTGATCGAATCCTTTCGACAACTCCCCTCTGTCGGCCCTCGAAGTGCGGAACGGCTCGCTCTTTTTATTCTGGAGTCGCCCTCCGCAGTCAGCGAACGCCTCGCGAGCGCACTGCGCGAAGTAAAATCGAAAATCCAACCGTGCCGCCAATGTAGTTTCTTCTCGGAATCTTCTCTTTGTCCTATTTGCCAAGATCCCAATCGAGATTCAAAGCTCTGGTGTATTGTGGAAAAGCCTCATGACGTTCTGAAGATTGAAAAAACAGGGGCATTCAAAGGACTCTATCATGTCCTCGGCGGGAGACTCTCGCCCATCGAAGGGATTACTCCCGATGATCTCAATATCACCCTCCTTGAAAAACGGATAGATGAGAATCCTCCCGAAGAAATCGTCATCGCTTTAAGCGCAGATGTCGAAGGCGAAACCACTTCTCTTTATATCGCTCAACTTCTTCGAGGTAAACCGATCAAAGTCTCTCGTCCCGCAACCGGACTTCCTGCTGGCGGAGGACTTGAATTTGCTGACAGCGTCACTCTCGGCTATGCATTGAATGGTCGACGCCAAATGTCATCGTAAACATTTGCGTTCTGTCCACTGTCCATCACTCAGTTTCTTTGTATCGCCACTTTTAAAAACAAACTCCACTTCGTTGTAAAATAACCACTCCGTAAAACCTCTGCATGAGGAATGCAGATTTTCGGGAGCGATCCCACACATGCGGGATCACGCCATAAATCATTATCAACGCATTCAAAGATCATCCTTCTCTCCTGCACAATGGATCGATTTTCTGGGAAGGCGTTAGGGGCGCGAAATTCGTGATCGCAACCCGCGATCGCTCCTGAAAAACTCCTAACGCACAAAATTAGAATCTATCTACGCGCGTGTTTTTACGTATTTTCTTATCAATTCAAAACGAGATCATGACCCTATTTCTGAATTTAAAAAGCGATGCTGAACAAAAAAAACGATCAACTTTTTATTCTTAATCCCATTTCACAAATTTAAATATTGTTTCAGAAACATCTACAATCAACGTCTTTTTGATTTAAAATCGATCACAAGATCAGAAGATTTCACATGCAATAGAAGACTTTAAATTTGAATTCATTCCGCCGCATCACCATCAAAATTAATCTAGAGAGGGTCTCATCCACGATCAAAAACAACTCCAACAACCGATTCGCCTTACCTCGTGATTTTGGAGGTTTTTCATAGGTAAAAAAAAAGGAGAAGCTCCGAGGAGCTTCTCCTTTTTGGGGAAAAGAAAAAATTATTTCTTCTTAACCTTTTTAGCAGCCTTCTTTTTGGGGGCGGCCTTCTTAACAGCTTTCTTAACGGTCTTTTTTACCGCTTTCTTTGCAGCTTTTTTTACGGGCATTCCAACTCACCCCCTCTCGGTTTATCAAAAAAAATATTTACAATCATTTGACGTGTGAGTGAAAAGTAATTTGTTCTTGTTGTTTTGACAATACTAAAAATCATTTTTAGAAAAAAAAATTTAAACCGAAAAACTAAAACAATAATTCAAAAACTTTTTGAATCATCGCTTCTGATTTTTTTTCGTCCGAAATCATCGGTCTATTTTCTAAAAGCGATGCTCGAAACATTTCATTCATCCATGCATCGGATCCAATCACATGAGGATCTACATTGGAATCTTCAATGGTCATGTTAAAACCAAAACTCCATTCACCTTCTCGTGATTCAAAAACATCGCCCGCAGCAAGACGCATCAACATCCAACGATTAAACCGACTTCGCTGCGGAACGCCTTCCAATACTTCTTCAATCATCGGCAATCCATCGGATTGAATGGAAAACTCAATATCACGATTCAATCGTTGGCCCGAATCCACAACCAATCTCCAATTGGAGCGTGACGTCGAAAGCGATGCCACTTGTGTGATGAAAGACCAGATCAAATACAGCGTATATCCTGCAGCTCCCCTTACCATCGACATCCCCGACACTTGAATCGGCTCCACAATTCCCAACGTTCTTTGAGTGAGACCATCCAATAATGAAACTGCATCCACTAAGTTGAACTCCGAAACTTTTCTGAGATCTGTTCCTGCATCCATCAACAGATTCAACTTTTTGAGATGATGCACTGATTGCTCCAATAAACTTAAGTCCTCACGAAAAGAAGCTTCATCGGGAAATCGAAACCGCCACAGTTGAATCATTCCATCAAAACCGGTGATCTTGCCATTAATGTCATGATAAAATAAACGACAAAGACGATGAAGAAAATCAACCCGCTCAAATTGATCCCACTGCCCCAAACGATAATGAAGACCAGAAACGACGAAACATTTTTTATCCCATTTCAATAACATGGATAACGTCTGACTCTTTTCATCCCATCTCCATCCTAAAGGATTTTTCTCAAAAAATATCGAACTACCACTTTTGCCATCGATCCTAAAAAAAGTCTCTTCCATACCGCAGAGTCACACTCAGGAGGCGGCCGGAGCCGGAGCATCATCCTTCGCGGCTTTCGCTGAGCCAACCGTCACGTGAATTAAGTCTTCAACGGATTCCATCTTCTCCATGATATGAGCCATATGAAATCGGGAATCCACGGTCGTTCCAAAACAACGCTCACAATATAAATCCCATTCTCGGGATGCAAAAGGATCAGAAGAATCCGCTTCCCCTCCTGATTTTCCAAATCCCATCAAATGCGCCAAACGATCGGCCAAGCTCAACATGACCGCATTTTTATTTTTGCTCGGATCAACCTTTTCCCAAGCATGATGAAGTCGAATGGGCTCGACCAAATTAGAAGGAAGCCCTTGATGCTGCAAATACCAAGCTCCCAATCCGGCATGATCCAAACCCAAAAGCTCGGTTTCGACGGAACTCGTCGGTACATGACGGTCTCGGGCGAGTTCCAAAACCAAAATAAAATCACTCGGAGAAAGATAAGCTAAAGCCAGTTTCCCAATATCATGAAAAAGCCCCATGGAATAAAAGTATTCTCCGTTGGCATCAAGCTCTTGAACAGAACCTGATAAAATCTTCATAATATATCCCACGGCCACCGAATGAGTCCAAAAATCATTCCAATCCAAAAGATCTTTGGGGGTATCACAGCTCTTTTCAATACATCTTGCCGTCAAAATAGTACTACGAATTTGATTCAGACCGAGATAAACCACGGCATGATCTAAGTCAACGATCGGCTGGGCGGGCGCAAAATAAGCAGAATTCGCCATCCTCAAAACTCGAACCGCCATACTTTGATCGTTTCGAATAATACTCGAAATCTCATCGATCATGACATTTTGCTTCCCCATCAAACTCTCTAATTCTTTGACAATAATTGTCAAAGAAGGAAGAAGCTGAGTCGCCTTCGGATCACCAATCAACTCATAAATAGAGCGTTTAGCGGAAGGATGGTCGATTTGATCTAATGAACTCATTTTGAGAACCTTATGTATATTATCGGCTTTTTTTAGGAATCTCAATGTAAAAAATTACCTAAATTACTTTAAAAGTAGGTATTTTCGTACAAAAACATTGAAATTTTTTCATTTATAAGCGAAAATATTTACTAATGCATGACATTACCCTTTTTGTAAGGGGTGCCGTCAGAGAGGTCTTCTCCACTATGGCCTCCATTGACATCACCTGTGATGAGGATTATCCCGAAATCGCGAATCCTCCCTTCACTGCGGACGGCGTCGTGGGCTCTGTCAGTGTTACAGGTAAATTGAATGGGGTCGTCTATCTTGTATTCCCCCCCCACCTCGCTCGAAAAGTTTGCGATTCAATCTTAGGAGATGACCCCTCTCGTTCCAATCAAGAAGAAAATGATGTCATTGGTGAATTTACGAATATGGTTACAGGTAACCTCAAGTCGAAAATGGCCGATAAAGGGTTTAATTGTAAACTCAGCATTCCGACTGTCTTACGAGGTAATCCCATCTCCATTGATGTCGCCGAAGGAAACCTCAGTCTCTCGAACCAATTTAAAGTCGATGGCACTCAAGATGTAATCTCGACTTTAGTTTTTGCAAAACTTGACGAATAAAGGAACAGATAATGACACCGAAAATTCTCAGCGTAGATGACAGTAAGATGATCCATATGGTGATCGGTAAGGCATTTAAGCCTTTCGATGTGCAACTCTTTTATGCAACCAATGGAGTGGAAGGACTTGCTGTTGCTACTCGTGAAAACCCAAATTTGATTATTCTCGATGTCACAATGCCTGTTATGGACGGTGTTGAAACGCTGACGAAATTAAAGTCAGATCCTCTTCTAAAAGATATTCCGGTGATCATGCTCACCGCAGAAGCCGGTCGTGAAAATGTCGTCAAGATCGCTCGTATTGGGGTTCGTGATTATATGATCAAACCGTTCAAGGAAGAAGCCTTGATCGAAAAAGCCTCTCGTATCCTCGAACTCCAAGCGAAAGGGGCTGGAGCCGGTAAAGCCAAAAGTATTGCAGATCCTGCCACTCTTTTGGTCGTCGATGATAAACAAGCCATCATCCAACAAGTTCAAGAAGCTGTCGCAGAATACCCATGGACCGTCACAGGAACAGGACAATGCGGTGAAGCGATCGACTTATCGGCACGTGAAACCCCAGATGCCGTCTTGGTCAGTCTCTCACTTCCCGACCGTGCCGCATTTAACTTCTTCCAAATGATTCGAGCGAATCCCAAGACTAAAAGTATTCCTGTCTTTGGAATGTGTATCAAAACGGCTTTAGATGAGCAAAATCAAGCTCAAGCAATGGGATTCACCGGCATTATTACAAAACCTTTGGATCCTGTTGACTTAAATTATCGCCTCACCAAGGCAATGAATCTCGATACGTCACCGAAGTATTTCAAGATGGACGGTAACCTCATGATCTCGAGACTTCCTCATATGATATCGGATGTCATTACCAGTGAGATCAACAGTCACATTAAACCAAAAACTCAAGAAATGGTGGAATCGGGGGTCGCTAAAATGGTCATCGATGTCACCGAAGTGACCAAAATCGACATGTCGACGATTAAAATCATGCTTTCGATCATGCAAAACTGTGCCGATCTCAGCATTAAATATCGTGTCGCTGGATCTCCTGAATTTGTGGCTCAAGCCAAGACTTTCGCGGAAACAAAGGACCTACAAATCTACCCCAGCCGGGAGGCTGCTAAAGAAGGATTCTAAAACTATGAAAACATACAAGGGATTGTTATGTTCCATGCTCGCAACACGGATGTTGCTTGGACAAGAAACACCAACTATACAAACTCAACCCCAATCCGCTGAGGCTCAAAGCTCTCAGGAAGCGGTGATTGAGTATGAAAAACAGCTCATTGCAAATGCAATGACAGGAGCGGCGAGTCCAACCTCTCCTATCTCTACCGCGCAAGCCGTTGAGGCCGAGGCGGCAGTAGACGCAACGGAATCCGCAGACGTTACTGTTGATCCCAATGATGCCTCTACCTTTGCTTCTGCTCAAAAACTTTTTAACGAAATGTGGGGCGTTAAAAACACCAACGAAAAAGGTCCCAAAGCCCCAAAAGTTCCGGTGGTGATCTCGACGAAGGAGTCCAATCCTTCGATCACCTCCGCTCAAATCGCAACCACACTTCCTCCGAACAATCTAATTCCTTTTGTTCAGGAAAAAACGTATGCGCAAAACCCGGTGGCAGGATCCGACGTAAAACTCCCTCCGATGCCGGATACATTACTTCCTATGGGGAAACCGAAGCTCGTTGCCGTTTATCCGAAGCCCAAAATTCAGCTGGAAAATTCTCCATCAGAAAATGCTCATCATGATAAAGCAACGGAATCCGCAGATAAAAAAGAATCCGCCGAAAATAAACCCCAACAGATGATTCCACAAGATGAGCCTCAAGTGACGGTCTCTCCCTTTGTGCAATGGATTCGGGAAAATCAAAAATCCTCCGACGTTGCGAAAGAAGTCGCCGAACAATATAAAACCAACGAGGCGCAGAAAGACTCGACTCGTCCAGAAGATGTCTTTCTCAAAATTCGTTTTCCTTATACAGGATCTCAATCTGCACCTCCTGCCAGTGGTGCGGTGATCTATTCAACTCCGCAAAAATAGGCTCTTATGAAACGACGTCCAATTTTGATGATGATCGGCCTCTTCGGATGGGGAGCTTGCTCCCTTTCTGCAGAAGAATCATCGAAGGTCGAAGTTTCTAAAAACGAGCAAGCCCCGATCCCTGCCCCAGCGACGGCTGAGATCCAATCCTCTCCTGAAATGCCAGGCTACATCACCGACCCCGTTGAGGCCGCCGCAGAATTTGTAAAACGTAAAGACCATATCATGGCGATTACGCTTTTGGATAATCTCCTTCAACGACGGGATTTAAGCAAAGACGTCAAAGCGAGAGCCCTCTTTTTACGAGCGATGATTTCCCTGGAAATGGGAAAATCCTCTGAAGCGATTGTTCGTTTAAGCGCATGGCTTGAGCAGTTCCCCGATCGACCTGAAGCCTCTAACGCTTATCTGACCTTAGGACAATGTTTCCGCGAAATGCAGGCGACCTATCGCGCACGTGAAGCCTTCTATCGAACGCTGACCTCCGCCGTCGCCAAAGCGGCAAAGTCAGATAAAGTCGATCTCTCAACCCCTCAACTCCTTCGCAAAGCGGCAACGTGGGAAATTGCGGAAACCGAATATCAATCCGCGAACTGGGAAAGAGCGGATGAACTCTTCCAACGTTTTCGAGAACAAAACCCCGAAAGCACCGAGCTCAGCAATACCGCCCTTTATCGCCAAGCCGATTGTACCTATCAACTCGGCGATATGATGAAGGCCACAGAGAAATACGAGACCGCCCTCGCCGTCTCCCCCTTTCATCCTTTTGCTCCTGAAGCTCAGCTTCGACTCCTCACTCTTTACGGACTTGCCGATAATCCTAAAAAACAATCTCAAGCTTTAGAGAGCTTCATTTGGTTGGTTAAAAACCTCCATCAAGACCAGACTTCGTATTGGCAGCAACGGTGCGCAGCACTCCTCCTCGATAATTTAAAAAGCGATCCTCAAAAACAATCTGTTTTTTTAAATGAACTGATGACGTTTGAGTCTTCTGATGAACTTAAAGGCATTTTTGATTACTATAAAATCCTGATCAGCCGCACTGAAAACACCATTCAGAATAGCATCTCCTCAAATGGCAAAAAACAACGAGATGAAGGATGGAATGACTGGAAAGAGTCCTTTAACAAAATGCAGGCTAAAATCGAAACTGATTTAAAAACAAGCACGCAAATGAAAGCAGACAACGCGGCGCCTAAGACACCTGCTCCTTAAGTTTCTATGCAATTTGAGAAAATTATTATCGTGGATGACGATCCGATCATTCGTCGAATGCTCGTCAGCCATTTACAAAAACAAAACCAAATGGTTTTGGGCGTCATGAATGCCCAGCAAGCCCTCGAAGAGCAAAAGAAAGAGCCTGCCGATTTGATGATTGTGGATCTTCAACTTCCGGATGCAAGTGGTCTTGAGGTCATGCAACAGGTGAAAAAATCGCATCCGACGGTGGATGTCATTATTATCACCGGCTTCGGAACAATTGAGTCTGCAGTCGATGCCATGAAATTGGGCGCGGCCAATTATCTCCTGAAACCGTTCACGCTTGAACAGTTCGATGTTGCCCTCAATCAACTTCTTCAACAACGCCAACTCCGGAACGAAAACTCTTATCTTCGCGAACTTCAACAAGTCGCCTCTCCTGAGCTTCTCTTTTCTAGCACTCCCATGGAGTCGGTCCAACGTCTGATTAAGCGTGTCGCTCCGACAAACGCCACGGTTTTGATCCAAGGCGAAAGCGGAACAGGAAAAGAACTCGTCGCTCGGGCAATCCACGCCAATAGCAATCGTAAAGATAAGCCTTATATCAAGGTCAATTGCGCGGCTGTTCCTGAAAACCTCCTCGAAAGTGAATTTTTTGGTCACGAAAAAGGCTCCTTTACGGGAGCCAGCGTTAAAAGAGAAGGCCGATTCGAACTCGCCTCCGGCGGAACGCTTCTTTTGGATGAGGTCACCGAAATCAGCTTAGGTCTCCAAGCCAAACTCCTCCGTGCAATTCAAGAACAAGAATTTGAACGCGTCGGAGGCAATCGAACGATCCGAGTCGATGTCCGTATCATCGCCACCAGTAACCGAGATCTTTTAAAGGCCGTTGAAAAAGGTGAATTCCGTCAGGATCTCTATTTTCGTCTCAATGTCGTTCCCATTGCGATTCCCGCCCTTCGTGATCGTCCCGGAGAAGCCTTTTTTCTCATTGAAGCCTTTCTCGAACGCTTTGCGCGCCGACATAACAAACCGACTCCGAAATTAAGTCCGGATGCGATTCATAAAATCAATAGGTATCCATGGCCTGGAAACGTCCGAGAACTTCAGAATTGCTCGGAAAGAGCGATTATTTTGTGGGACGGAGTCGAAATGATCCAATTCGACGAATTAATCCCCAATCTTTCTGCTTCATCGTTGGCTCCCGCCCTCGCTCCTTCCACTTTGTCTCCATCCTCCGGCATTAGTCTTCAAAGTGTGATGGAGACCTCCAGCAAAGGATTCCCGAGCGTTGCCGAAATGGAACGTCATCTCATTCAAGAAGCGCTCCAACGGACCAAGGGCAATCGGAATGAAGCCGCTAAGCTTTTGGATATCAATGTCCGTACTCTTCGAAATAAGCTCAAAGAATATTCCGAAGGGACCTCTCCTTCTCCTGAATTTGCGGAAAGCGCTCTTTAGTTTTTGACTCATCCCATCGATGAGATCTTGTTGACTCATTTTCGTCCCTCCGCATAGTGTTCCGAAAATTTAATCAAGGAACATCATGTCAAAACCTAAGAACGAAATTGCGGTCATTAAAACTTCCCTCGGAACAATGGAAATTGAATTCTGGAGTGATGTCGCTCCTAAAACCGTCGAAAATTTCAAGAAACTTTCCCGCGAAGGTTTTTATAATGGAACCGCATTCCACCGCATTATTAAAGGTTTCATGATCCAAGGCGGATGTCCTTTAAGTAAAGAAGAAGATCATCCCGGCGTTGGAACAGGAGATCCCGGCTACAAAATCAAAGCTGAATTCAATGATAAGCCTCATGAACGTGGGGTGATCTCGATGGCGAGATCCGCAAGTCCTGATTCAGCCGGATGCCAGTTTTTTATCTGTCACGGCGATGCTTCTTTCTTAAATCGTCAATACACCGCCTTCGGGACACTTCGCTCAGGCGATGATGTTTTGGAAAAGATCGCGACGACTCCGACCACCTCTTCCCGTGGTGAAAAAAGCAAACCAACGACACGCGTCACGGTGGAATCGATCGAGATTAAAGAAGCCTAAACCCGCTCTTTTTTCATCTGCAACTTCAAAGACCCTGAGAACACTCAGGGTCTTTTTTTTGTTTTGTGAGAATGAATTTCCCCTCGTCAGGATTTAAAAACCGGGTAAAATAGAGGTCATGACACCCTTGATCCTTCTACTCGCCCTTCTTGCCATCGTTGTTGTTGCAGGACTCCTTTTGATGGGGTCGTACAACGAATTGGTCACTCTTCGCAATCGTTTTAAAAATGCCTTTGCCCAAATCGACGTTCAATTGAAACGTCGTTACGACTTGATCCCCAATTTGGTCGAAACTGCAAAGGGTTACCTTCAACATGAACGCCAAACACTTGAGGCCGTCATCGCGGCGAGAAATCAGGCTTCTTCCGCAGGACAAAAAGCAGCCCTCAATCCCGAAGACCCTCAGGCACTGAAATCGCTCATGGGTGCAGAGACTGTTCTTCAAGGAGCGATGACCCGCTTTATGGCACTTGCTGAGGCTTATCCGGATTTGAAAGCGAACCAAAACATGATGCAACTCACCGAAGAACTCACTTCAACAGAAAATAAAATTTCTTTCGCTCGTCAGTCCTACAACGATTCCGTCACGAGCTATAACACGAAGAGAGAAACTTTTCCCACGGTTCTTTTCTCAGGACTCTTTGGATTTCAACCTGCTGAGCTTTTCCAAATTGAAAATCCGGCCGAAAAAGCAGCTCCCTCCGTTAAATTTACTTAGAGTATTTTCGGTTCTGATAGTCGTACCACAGTCATCTGATTTTCTTTTACGGGAGAGCAGGCTCTCCTGAGCCGCCTCCCCCACCCACAAAGGCGGATGGGGACATCTCGCCCTCCCATAGAAAAAGGCGACCAAGTAAATCAAAATACTTGAGTCCCGCGGTCTATTTTTGTTTTTCTAAAAAAAACTCTCCGCCACAGAATCAGCAACAAGTCTTCCCGACGGGGTTAAAACGAGCTTCTCCCCCTGTTGTTCCATCAAATCATTCTTTTTCATGATTTGAAGAACTGATAAACTTTCAGGCCTTGCTTCAAAGTGAGCGAGAGGAAGCCCTTCGCGTGTTCGGAGACCGAGCATGACTCTTTCCTTCCAAAAAATTTCAGACGTCATCTCTTCGATCGTTCGTTGAGGGGCTTGTCCCTCTCCAATCTTTTGAATATACGCCTCCGTATCCGGAAAATTCGTCCAGCGTTGAAATTGAAGAGTGGAGACGGCACTCGGACCAAATCCTAAATAATTTTTCCCATCCCAATACGCTTGATTATGTCGCGACTCAAATCCCGATTTTGAATAATTCGAAATTTCATACCGACTCAATCCCGCCATTCCTAACATCGACTCGGTAATCTGAAACATCGCTTGCCTCACTGTTTCATCGGGAACAATAACTCCCTGACTCACCTTTTCAAAAAAAGGAGTATCTTCCTCATAAGTGAGTTGATAGGCCGAGAGATGATTCGGATCGAGTGCGATTGCTCGATTCATATTCTCTTTCCAATGCTCTTCTGTTTGTCCCGGAAGTCCAAAAATGAGATCCAAACTTACATTCTCAAACCCAAAATTCCTGACCTCTCGAAAAGTATCCGCCGCTTCCTCCGGGGAATGTTGGCGTCCCAGCATTTTAAGTTCATCCGATCGAAAGGACTGCACACCGAGACTGATTCGATTCACTCCCGCGCGTTTCCAGACTTCCATTTTTCTCTCCGTCACGGTTGCTGGATTCACTTCGAGCGTAAACTCTCCCGACGAATGAAAGGGAGGGAGTGCTTCGAAAACTTGCGTAAACAATGCGGGTGACAACATCGAAGGAGTTCCTCCTCCGATAAAAATGGTCTTTAAATTCCATTCCACCTCCGCTTGTTGGATTTCCGTAACCAAAGCCTTTACAAACCGTTCATGAAGAGAGACTCCTCCTCCATGCACATAAAATGAGCAATAGGGACAAACCTTTGCGCAAAAAGGAATGTGGAGATAAAGATGTTCAACAATCGGTTTTAACATGCCGTGAGCTTCGGAAGAGATTCAGGGGCAAACTATGTGGTGCCTTGACCAACATCAATCTCCTTCTTATGATCTTCTTCGCCCTACCTTGTTCGTGGCAATGGATGCAAGTCTTTCAGCCGATAAATAAATCAATGGGAAGCCTAGCTCACCTCACCGTGACGCCTGGCCTTGACTGGACGGCGAAGCCCGAGTGGCCGCTTCCACCTAAACCATACATGGGTCGAAAGATCCCATCCTGACGGCAAGGCGGGGCACTTTTAAAACTTAAACCGATGATTGAATTTAAATTGTCGACGGACTTTTTAAACCTAAATTAAGCCTATGGGACTCTGGAACTCACCTTCATCCGTGGATCGAGAAAAGCTCGCTTTGGAAGAAAAGCAAAAAGAGATTCAACGTCAAATTCAAGCGCTTCACAGCCAAGTTCACAATCTCTCTCAAAACAAGTCCGATCCCAAACCGCCCGCTTTTCAAGAAGAAGAAATCCGTCCTTTAGAAGGACATCACCCTTATCATTCGAGAAAAAAAGAGGCCTCTCCTTCTCTACGATCGCATCAAAATCGAGATCGAAACTTTTTCTTTCTCTTCATGGGAGTCTTTGGTTTTTTCATTTATCTCATCCTCCACTTTTGGAAGTAAAATCCTTAAATGAACCGCTCAAATAACTCTTTTAATGGCTTGAAACTTACTCTTAAAAACTTATGATCATGCAAATGGCTTCGGAATCTGAAATACCGAAAGGGGCAACCTCTCATCCCTTTGTGAATCCCCTGAGAGAAGTAGTTCAAAGTAAACTTAAAAGCGGAAAGCTTGAACTTCCCGTCCTTCCAGAAGCAGCCGCGCAAGTCGTCACCTTAAGTTATGACGAAAATTTAGATGTCTCCCAACTCGCCGCTGTCATCAAGCGAGATCAAGCCCTCTCGGGAAATGTTCTTCGTATTTCAAATACCCCCGCCTATTCCGCAGGGGTTCAAATCAAATCTCTCGACCATGCCGTCTCGCGAC
>JAZKBH010000218.1:0-1267 GCA_040388725.1 Verrucomicrobiota bacterium | reverse complement strand
GAAAGCCGCGTCTTTCAAGTTCGAGGCTTTGAAAAAGAAGTTCGCCAACTTTTTAAACATTCCCTCGCCGGTGCTGGATTCGCCGAGGAAATCGCCCGCTTACGCCGCTTTAATGTCGAAGAAGCCTTTCTTGCGGGACTCCTTCACGATATTGGAAAACCGGTTCTTTATCAAACCATTGCCGATTTAGAAAAAGAACGTGGAGCCGATTTCCCAAGAGAAGCCGTTGAAATTGTCGTTCAAGAATTTCATGCCGCCCTCGGTGCTGAAATGGTTAAAAAATGGGCACTTCCCGAAAGACTCGCAGAAACTATTGCTTACCATCATAACCCGATGGAAGCCCCCACTTCTTCTCAACAAGCTCAATTGACCCGTCTCGCGAGCGATTTCTCTCACTACCTCGTCGGTCCCCTGGGAATGACCGAAGAAACTCTTCGTGAACATCCGATGCTTGCCCCTCTCAATCTTTACGAAGAGGAAGTGGAAGCACTCTTTGGCAAAAAGGAAAAAGTTCTTCAATTGGTCCAGGCTGTTTCATGAGTGATATAACTTATCAATGCGATCTTATTGTCATCGGAAGCGGTCCTGCCGGCCAAAAGGCGGCGATCCAAGGGATTAAATCCGGAAAAAAAGTCGTCGTCATCGAACAAGAAGGAAAAGTCGGAGGAGCTTGCGTCCACCGAGGAACAATTCCGAGCAAAACTCTTCGCGAAACTGCCGCCTCCTTCATCGGTTTTAGACGTCGTACAGGAGATGTTTTTAAATTCGAACTCAACGAAGAGACCCAAATCTCGACGTTAATGAAACGTCTCGAACAAGTGATTAAAGCCCATGAACATTACATGGGACATCAGCTTGAAAGAAATGGGATCGATCTCTGGCATGGCAGAGCGAAATTTATTGATGACCATACCGTCGAAGTCTTAAAAATCGACCGCTCTCGCCATCGTGTTCAAGGAAAAACCATTTTAATTGCCGTCGGATCTCAACCCCGAAACCCCGACAATATCAATGTCGATCATGAACATATTCTCGATAGTGACTCCATTCTCTCGATGATCTATCTTCCGAAAAGCCTCACGGTTTTAGGTGCCGGGGTTATCGCTTGTGAATACGCGACCATTTTTGCTTCTCTCGGTGTCAAAGTCACCATTATCGATAAAACGGATCGTCCTCTCTCTTTTTTAGATCCCGAAATCACTGATCGTTTTGTCAAAAGTTTTGAAGAAATGGGAAGTCGCTTTATTCCGAAAGGCTCATTGAAAAG
>JAZKBH010000217.1:3751-4827 GCA_040388725.1 Verrucomicrobiota bacterium | reverse complement strand
GCCTTGATTTTGAGAGGGAACAGAAGCATGGCCTCGCATCGCTTGGCCCTCCCTTTCCATTCACCAAAAAGTTTTGTATTTTAGGTCGGAAAACGAGTCTTAATGCAAGATCCGGGTTTAAACCTCTGTTCCTCTGCGTCCTCTGCGGTAAAAATCTTCTCCCTTTTCTTCCTACTCCCCTGTCTTATTCCATTCTTTTCGTCGAATTTTAGATTCCAAATCGGCGAGTCTCGCTTCGAGGGATTTGACTTTCGCATCAGCCTTGTAATACATCTGCACAAACTCCCGCGCCACGAATCGCTCTTTCATGAAAAGATAATACCGATTTAACTCTTCCTTCTCTTCCGCAGAGCCTTGAAATAAGGTTTTTAGAAATTCATTTTGAGCAGGAATTTCTTTCCCCTGATAAAGAACGCCCAATCCAAATTCGTTCTCCATTTCAAAGTGAAGTTTATCTTTTTTGATCTCTTCCCAAAAACGTTTCACTCCAAAATTCTGCGCCTCATTCACCACCTTCACATCATGAAATAAAATCACTCCCGTTTTCGAAACCTTCGGTAGCCACGTCTCATAATCATGCTTCACCGCTTCATACGTATGGAAACCATCGATATGCAATAAATCGATCGAACCCTCCGGAAAGGACGACAAGGCTTGTTCAAACGGCATTCGCATCACTTTGGAAATATCCGAAAAATGAGCATCCCGATGCTTCATAAAGTTTTGGTAAGTCTCCTCTTCGAGTTGCCCCGCCTGCGAATCCCCCTGCCACGTATCGATGGCATGACAAATGGTCGACGATCCTGAGGCCTTCACCGCTTGGCAAAAGACAAAAAATGAGCCTCCCCAGAAAACACCCAATTCCACCACGGTCTTCGGCTTTAAAAAGTGAATCAGATCATAGCCAAACGCAAAGTTTTCGAGCCATGTCGAAGGGACCCGAACCTGAGGTGAAAAATGATAGGACGGGAGTAACAGGCACTTCATCGATTCACGCTGCCGAGGGATCGATAGAATTTCAACCTGAAACCATTTTCAACAGGGAGGCACGGAGAAAGAGAAGAATCTCTACGGAA
>JAZKBH010000217.1:0-3719 GCA_040388725.1 Verrucomicrobiota bacterium | reverse complement strand
TAACGCAGCGCATGCACACAAAACACATGAAAACAAAAAGAGAAAATAAGTTTTAAATTATTTAAATAAATTCTTTTTTCAGATCCTGCCTTCCTGCCTTCCGTAGAGATTCATTATTTTTACGAATTTAACCTTCGTTTTTCCTCCGTGCCTCCGTGGTGAAAAATGCCTTTCTGTTTTTTTCTTCTTTCAAAAAGCAATATCGGCTCATCTTTCACTCTTTTAGAGCATGCAGAAAGCAAGACCGCCAACCGTCGTCTTTGGTATTTGAGTTTCGATAAGGTTTTGATTTTGAATGATTTATAAACGAATTCGAAGCTTGGTATTGAGCGTGCTATCGTAAAGTACCATGAAATTTAAATTCATTCCTATCCTCGTTTTTATTTCAGGCCTTTCGTTTCTTCCTGCGGGAGAAACCACAGAGAGCCTTAACCGCAAAACCCTTTCGACCCCTTATCATCAAGAAGAGGTTCATACCTCTCCTTTTCAGGAAGGCAATATGAGCTTCGAAGCGATGGCCGGCCCTTTCTTCTCTCCGATTACTGGAAAAAGCGGCACCCGCCCCGACTTCGACTTTGTCTCCACCTCCCTGCGCCTCGGATGGATGTTAAGTACTCCCGGAGAAACAGAAACCTGGAATCGAGGAAATTGGGAAGCCTTACTGGATCTTCAGACTTCCGGAATTTTTAATGGAGCAGGAAACGTCATGGTCGGCCCCGCTCTTCTTTTGCGATATAACTTTGTGCAACCCGATTGGAAATGGGTTCCCTATGTGCAAATCGGCGGCGGTGTCGTCTATACCGATGCTTATCAAGACCAGAATCAACGTCTCATCGGTCAAGCCGTGGAATTCACGCCTCAAGCCGCCGCCGGATTCCATTACTTCCTCAATCAAAACTGGTCACTTAATGCAGAGTTAAGTTTCATGCACGTCTCCAATGCCAACATGGCCTCTCGAAATGTCGGCGTAAATGCCTTGGGTGGAATGGTCGGATTCAGCTACTTCTGCGATCCTCATCTTTAAAAGATCTCCTTCCGTATTTCCCCTCTCAAAAATATGAAAAAAGCTTATTTAAAAACATCAGTAAAAAATGTATCTTTAACCCAAAAGGAAAAATATGACCCAACCGATTCCCTCCGGATATCACACCATCACTCCAAGCTTTACCTTTAAAGACTCTCAGAAAGCGATCGATTTCTATAAAAAAGCATTTGATGCCAAAGTCCTCGATCTTTTTTTGAACCTTTCGGGTTCTGGGATCATGCATGCCACCCTTCAAATCGGAAACTCGATCTTCATGATGGGCGACGAAAATCCATGTCAACCCTGTAAAAGCGCAGAAACATTGGGAACATCCCCCATTAGCCTTTTTCTTTACACCACCGATGCCGATGCCGTTTTTAAAATGGCGGTCGATGCGGGATGTACTGTCGTAATGCCGGTCATGGAGATGTTCTGGGGCGATCGAGCGGGAAGCGTTAAAGATCCATTCGGCTACTCCTGGATGATTGCCACTCACAAGCGAGATCTTTCGAAAGAAGAGATCCGCAAAGAAGCCGAAGTCTTTTTCGAACAGATGAAAAAGAAATAATGGCTTTAGCCGCAAAGTGGCACAAGAAGCACAAGTATTTTGGAAAAAAAGTATTATTCTTTCATTCATCGACTTGCGCCTCTTGCGCTTTTTTGTGGCCAGTTAAACCCGGGATCTTGCATTAAGACTCGTTTTACGACCTAAAATACAAAACTTTTTGGGTTAAATTCTGAATCCATCTATTTTCTTGTCTCACACGAATGAACCGCTCTTAAATATGAGCACTCGATCTTCCGGGGGTATAGCTCAGTTGGTAGAGCGTCTCGTTCGCAATGAGAAGGCCACGGGTTCGAATCCCGTTACCTCCAGGTAAAACTTTATTTTTCGCTGGAAGCGCATTTGAGGCGGGCGGAGGGATCGATGGGCCGCAATCCGTTCCCTCCAGGTAAAATTGAAATGAACGAAATGAGGAGAGCGCAGAGTGAAAAAATATTGAGAAGAAAAATCTCGGGAGAAGCGGATGCTTCCCCCGAGTAGAAAATAAAAAAAGAATCAAAGCTTAAGCACCACGACGAACGGGAGCGGGCTTCGGTTTTTCTTTTTTAGGTTTTTTCACTTCTTTTTTCTGACTGTTGTTACCTTTGGCCATAATGATCTCCTTTTTGAGGGTGAGTCTTAAGGTTTGCCTGTTCGAAAAATTTTGCAAGCCCGCAGAAAAGGAAGTACAGTTTTCACCACAGAGACAAACCGAGGCACAGAGTTAGATCATGATGTTGATGACTAGATGAATGATTAGTGGGGGAATCAATGGAATCATTCTATTTTCGATTCTTACTGAAAGTGATCTAAAACAACTATCGCTCTATTGAACTCAGTTTGAATTCGAATGGAATTTTAATCCTTATCTTACTCTGTGTCTCGGTTTGTCTCTGTGGTAAAAACTGTATTTTATTTGAGTGATGAGCGCCCCACTTTTATTCCAAATGCAATAATCGCTGAGGAGATTCTATCACGGGCTCTCCTTCTTCGACAAAGCGGACTCCCGTTCCTAATAATCGAACCGGCCGAGGGCTGCGATTATACGCCTCTCTCAAGAGACTATGATACGTTTCACGGGTCGGATGAGAACAAATGCATTCTTTCGTGGTTCGCGTAAAATCTGAAAACTTCACTTTGACGAATGCTTTATGAATTAAACGCTCCGGGGCCTTCGTTTTTAATTCCTCTTCCAGTTCCATCACCAATTTATCCAACTCCCCCAGACACTCCTCCAAAGTCGTCAAATGATCCGAATACGTACATTCATTACTTAAACTCTTCCGAACACGATTCGGCTCCACCGGACGATCGTCGATTCCCCGACAGAGACGATAAAGTTCTGCTCCCCATTTCCCCTGCTGTCGAACCAGCTCGGGGAGATCGATCTTTTGGAGATCCCCACAGGTTCGAATTCCTTGCTTTTCAAACCTCTCCGCACTCTTTGGACCGACACCCCAAATTTTTCGAACCGGCAACTGAGCCATAAACGCTTCGACCTCTGCAGGAAGAATGGCAAATTGGCCATTCGGTTTTCGCCAATCACTGGCGATCTTGGCCAACATCTTATTCGAAGCGATTCCGGCAGAACTTGTCAGATGGGTCTCTTCCAAAATACGTTTGCGAATCTCTTTCGCAATGTCCCAGGCATAACGATCCAATCCTGTGACATCGAGATAAGCTTCATCCAAAGAGAGCGGCTCAACCAGAGGCGTATAACTTTTGAGAATTTGACGGATTTTTGCCGATTCCGCGCGATAAAGATCAAAGCGAACCGGAAGAAAAATGAGATGAGGACATCGTTCTCGGGCATGAAATCCCGGCATCGCCGAGTGAATTCCGAACTTGCGAGCTTCATAATTACAGGTCGTAATGACCCCTCGTCGACTTCCCCCACCGACTGCGATCGGTTTTCCCGCAAGTTCCGGATGTTCGCGCATCTCCACGGCCGCGTAAAAGCAGTCCATATCGAGATGGATGATTTTACGGGTGACTGGATTCATCCATAAATCTTCGACCTTCATCGTTAAATTTCAATCTTAGGTTTAATCCAAATCTTTCATTAGAAATCGATTTTATCTGTAAAGTCAGAGACCAAAAGTGTGATTTAAAATGGAGCGCCGCCGGCTCGGCGGCATGGTTGAGGGGTCG
>JAZKBH010000216.1:0-10701 GCA_040388725.1 Verrucomicrobiota bacterium | reverse complement strand
AAAAAAATCTGAAGATCCTCTGTACTGATTTCGACGGAACTTTATTGGATCATGACGATGGAGGCTCTCCTCCTCCTGCTGAATTTTTTGAAATGCTCTATGCGGCTCGTCAGAAAGGTGACGTGACCTGGGTGATTAATACGGGTCGTGGATGGAATGATCTCAAACACGAGTTGATCTCCAAAGCCTTTCCGGTCTGGCCCGACTGGGTGGTGTTGGTCGAGCGTCATATCTACCGACTCGTCGATCGAGAACCAGTGGAGCATTGGGAATGGAACGATCGCTGCCGTGAGATTCATCTCGATTTATTTGGCAAAACCAAAAGTCTTTTTGAAGAAATTCGAACTTATCTTCAGACTCATACCGAAGCGGATTTAATCAATGATAGCGCTTCTCCTTTGGGGATTGTGGCGAAAAGCCCTGACGAAGCAAATCGAATTGCCTCTTATCTGGATGACCGTCTCGGTGCTTATGCTGATTTGGTCTATGTTCGGAATTCGATTTGGTTTCGTTTTTCTCACATCCATTTTAATAAAGGAACATGCTTGCAGGAAATCGCTAAGCATCACGAGGTCACGCCGGATGAGATTCTTGCTGCGGGGGATCATTGGAATGATCTTTCCATGCTCGACTCGCAATTCGCTCGTGGAATCGTTTGTCCGTCCAACTCGGAAGATTTGGTGAAAGCCCAGGTCCTCAAGCATTCCGGATATATCGCCCAAGGCAAAGCGGGCCATGGCGTGTTAGAGGGTTGGAAACACTTTTTCCCAAAGAAAATTTAAGAGTGTTTCGCACAACGGCACCACGCCTCAACGAAAATCAGGGGTGTTTAGTTTTAAAACAAAAAGCCTTTTGATTTCCGTCGTGTCATCGTGCCGTTGTGCGAAACGCTCTTTTGCTTTCCCTAGACGGTAAATATTATTTTTCCTTTTGGACAAATGCCAAGGAAGTCGCTGGAATTGATTCATGCTTTTTGATTACCATAATCACACGCCGCTTTGTCATCATGCCAAGGGTCTTCCTCGTGAATACGTTCTTGCGGCACAGAAGCAGGGGCTTTCAGAAATCGGGTTTTCAGATCATAATCCGATGCCAACACAGTTCGATGATTGGCGAATGGCCAACGTCGATTTACCTCAATATTTTTCTTGGATTGAGGAGGCGCGTCGAGAATTTGCCCCTTTTCCAATCCGACTCGGACTAGAATGTGATTACCTTCCTGGGTATGAAGATCATATCCGTCATCTGACTTCACTAGCGAAATGGGACTATCTCATTGGTGCGGTCCATTATATTACGCCGAAATGGGACGTCGATAATCCCGCGCATATGGGCAAATGGAAAGAGATGGATTTGGAAGAGGTGTGGACGTGGTATTTCAAGTCTTATACCCGAATGGTAGAATCAGGGCTCTTTGACTTTTTTGCGCACATGGATCTGGTGAAAAAATTTGGATTTCGACCCGAAGGGGATTTAAATCGTTTTTATGGCGATGCTTTACAGGCAGTTGCCGATCATCATGGAGTTATTGAAGTAAGCACCGCCGGGCTTCGGAAAGAAGTGAATGAAATTTATCCGAGCAAGGAGCTTTTGACGTTAGCCCATCGAAAAGGCGTCCGTGTTTTAATCAGTTCGGATTCTCATTCTCCGGAGGAGGTTGGCTATTGCTTTGATCTCGCCCTGCAACTCGTGAAAGAGGTTGGATTTACGGAAATCATGCGATTTGATCAACGTAAGGCGATTGCTGTAAAGATTTAAAGAATTTCAAAAACAGTTTCGCACGACGACACTACGACGCGACGGAAAATACAGTTTTTGGTGGTATTTAAATACACATCCTTCTGAACGTCGCGTCGTAGTGTCGTCGCGTGAGAATTGTCTTTAATTGATTTTCTTTTTTCCAAATAGGAAATACCAGTTAGGGTCTGAGCATGGCTTATGATTCGATGTCTGATTTTATTCAGGTTTTAGAAGAACAGGGAGAGTTGATTCGTATTCAAGCTCCTTTGAAAACGGATCTAGAGATCACAGTAGTCGCAGATCGTGAGATGAAAAAAGAGGGAGGCGGAAAAGCCCTCTTAATAGAAAAGCCCATTTTGCCCAATGGATCGATTTCGAAGTTTCCTGTTTTGATTAATGCCTTTGGATCATGGAAACGAATGGCGCTTTGTCTGGAAGCGAAGAGTGTCCAAGAGGTGGCGGATCAGATGGGATTTTTGATGAAAGCCAAGCCTCCGCGTTCGATTTCGGACGCTTGGGAGCTTTTGAAAAACGGAATTGATGTGATTCATACAAGGCCTAATCACGTGAAGACGGGAGCCTGTAAAGAGGTGATTCATCGATTGGATTCCGGGATGGATCATTTTAGTTTGAACGATCTTCCTGTGCTTAAATGTTGGCCGAATGATGGCGGTCCTTTTGTCACTTTGCCAACGGTTTATACCGTGGACCCCGACACGGGGGAGAGAAACATCGGAATGTATCGGATGCAGATTTTTGATGGAAAAACGACGGGGATGCATTGGCAGTTGCACAAAGTCGCGGCGAGACATGGACGTCGTTATTATCAAGAGGGAAAGCGAATGCCAGTAGCCGTCTGTCTGGGGGGAGATCCCGTGATGACGTTTGCGGCCACCGCACCGATGCCGGATGGATTAGATGAAGTTTTGCTCTCTGGATTTTTAAGAAAAAAATCGGTTCCACTCGTGAAGTGCGAAACGATCGATCTCGAGGTTCCTGCGAATTCAGATATCGTGATTGAAGGGTATATTGATCCGACCGAACCGTTGCGCGATGAAGGGCCGTTTGGAGACCACACCGGATTTTATACGCCTGTGGATCAGTATTCGGCATTTCATGTGACCTGTATCACGCATCGCGCCGGTGCGATTTATCCGGCAACGATCGTTGGTAAACCGCCGATGGAGGATCTCTATCTTGGCGCGGCGAGTGTCTTATTATTTAAACCGATCTTTAAACTCAACTTTCCGGAGATCGTCGATATTGCACTCCCGGCTGAAGGGGTTTTTCATAATCTCGTTTTTGTCAGCATTAAAAAACAGTACCCTTATCAGGCTTACAAAATTATGCATGGCTTGTGGGGAATGGGTCAAATGATGTTTACCAAGATCATCGTAGTGGTGGATGCGCATGTGGATGTTCACAAGACCAGTGACGTCTTATTTTATCTTTGTGCGAATATCGATCCTCAGCGGGATACGATTTTTACCAAAGGACCTTGCGATAGTCTCGATCATGCGACGACGGAGCCGAATATTGGATCTCACATGGGAGTTGATGCGACGACGAAGTTACCAGGGGAAGGGTATAAGCGGGGATGGCCCGAGGAGATGTCGATTCCGCAAGAAGTGGTCGATGCGGTTTGGAAGAAGTTGGGAGTTTAAAAGCAGTGACTCGCACAACGACACGACGACGCTCAGAAATACATTTTTAGTTTTAAAATAGCGAGGCTGTGTCCTTACAAGAGAGGGTTTTTATTTGGTTTATTCCAATAAGTGCGGCCCCATTGGACGGAGAGGGGAAGCCAGGAATGAATCCAAGTGAGGGGACGGATCCAAGGCCATAGGATGAGATAGCCTAAAGATGATGAATTGATTTGAGGCGCTGTTTTTTGAAGGAGGAGATAGCCAATTCCAATTTCCATGATCCAGAGGAGGGCGACGGAAAGAAGATGGAGAGGATTCCAAAGGGAGGAGACCAGCGCTCCTAGCAGGGGGAATAAGAGGATGAGCCCGAGATAGCCGATGGGATCACACCAGCGAATCGTTTTATGCCAGCGTTGATAGTGACGAAGGGAATCACCAAAAGAATTTTTTGGGACAGAAGTAGAGACAAGAGTGGAGGAGAGAGTTCCTTTCTGAAAAAAGCGTGAGAGTTCGAAGTCGTCCCCAATGGAGCATCCGAGATGATCCCATTTTTTTAAATCGGAGAAGAGAGCGGGTGAGAATAGGATCCCTGCGCCAAAAGCAGTTTTAAAGAGATGGAGTCGATCCAATAAGAGAACGCCGGGAAAGAATTCAACGTTCACAAAAAGAGCATCCAGAAGACCCGGAGCGTTTTCAATCGAGGGAATCGTATAAGCGTTAGTAAGATATTCATCGGGGTTTCCTGAATATTCCCTGAGAATCGTAGAGAGATAGTGAGGGGGAACGGTAATATCGAGATCGCTCCAAAGCCAGAACTCTCCTTTTGCATGAAGGGATAAAGTTTTATTCCAGGCGATTTTTGGATTGGGATATTGCTTTTCAGGAAGATCGGAAATAATTTTTAAAGAGACTTGAGGATACGTTTTTTTCCAATGATCCAAAGTCGGTTGCCATGAGGGAATATCGCGAGGCAAAATACCCAAAAGCATTTCGTGCGTGGGACCCATTTGAGAGAGAAAAGATTCAATCGATTTCTTCCACGAATCGAGTCGATCCCTCTCCGTCAAAGGAGGGGTCGGTTTAAAGATCGAAAGATGGATGTCTGATGTTTTTGAAAAGGAAGAAATACTCAAGTTCTTGGAGCGGCGAGGAAAATGAACGAGAAGAAGAGCGATTCCCCACCATACTCCGGCGATCAGACTCCATGCGAGAAGGAGGGAGGTCATGAATCAGGTCTTTAATTCAATGAGTGATTCAGAGGAGGCAGAAGGGGAGAGTAAGTCGGAGGAAGGAAGATTTCCTTGATGCCATTGGATCGCTCTTTTAATCGCAGCGATGCAATGCATTTCAGGCATCCAATTTAAATTTTTGTACGTTTGCGTGGCATTGTAGAATTGGATGCGACGACTTTGAATCGCTGTCTCTAAATTGAGTCTTAATTCTGACGAAGTGAAATGAGAAATTCCTTCTGAGACGATTCCACCTGCGAAAATAAGACCTGATGGGACGGCATATCGAGGTGATTGAATTCCGGTTAAAAGATGAAGTTCGTCGAGAAGTTCTTTCAGCCAAAGATTTCGGGCTGAGAGGAGAGAACGACTGCCCATTTTGCCGAATAAAAAAGCCCGATAAAGCCCTTCGGTTAGATCATGAATATCAATGATATTAATCCCAGTATGGGTGTAGAAAGGAAATCGATTTTCTAAAAAATCGAGAATGACTTTTCCCGTTGGGGTGGGAGTCGTATCTTCTTCTCCCAGAGGACAGGTGGGACTGGCGATGCAGGCCGGAAGTCCTTCTTGAATGGCTTGTAGGACGCATGATTCTGCCTCCCATTTACTTCGTTTGTAAGGAGTTCCCCAAGGAGCGTGAGAGGGGAAGTCATTTTCAGTGATGAGATCTTCTCCTTCTTTGAGGACGCCTGCGGTGCTGACCTAGAGAAGTTTTTGAATGCCTTGGACTCGAGCGGCATGAAGAATATTTTTGGTTCCAAGAACATTGGTCTGATGGAGCTCTTTTTTGTAACGCTGACCAAAACGATAAAGTCCTCCAAGATGAACGACTCCATTGCAATTTTTCATCGCCTGCTCGACTTGAGATCGTTCTTCCAATGCGCCTTCCACGATATCCGTGACTTCGGGAAAAAGAGCAGTTGCTTTGGATTTCGAACGGACCATTAAACGAATCGGAATTCCATAGGAGAGAAGACGTCGAACAAAGTGACGTCCAATAAATCCTGTCCCTCCTGTAATCAGGACGCGTTGAAAGGAAGGAGCGTGGGTTTCCATGAGAATGGGAAATCCTAAGTTTGTGGCTTTATTTTGTCACGTCAAAGCCGACGCTCTAGTTTTCAAGCATTGTGCGCCTCCCCGATTTTCATGCGATTCCCCTTGGAAACGTGGTGGCAAAAAAAAAGGAAGTCGCGGGTTGGAGTCAAATAAATTCAATCCAAAAACATCTGCATTCCATTCATTCCGCTGAGTTCGATAAACATGAGAGGGGTATCTACTTAAGTAATATTCTCCTCAAGCGGAGCTCGCCCTTTCCAGAAACACATTTGCAAGAGTTAGGTAACGAGAGCAAACGAGTTGAAAGTTTTTCTCTTTTCTTCACTATGGTTGAAGTGAAAACCATCCGGCCTCTCATTATTCAAAAACTGAATCTCTCCATGCCGGGGATTACCATTCACCAAGTTCGGATCCATCGACATTTGCCGGAAGCGAAAATTTTCCGCTCCCATCGTCACCGTTTTTCGCAAATCATTATTTATTTGGGAGGAGGAGGGCACCAATCGATTGCTTCTCAAATTTATCCCATTCGCTCCGGCTCTTTATTTTGGATTCCTCGTAAAACGGAACATGCTTTTAAAGAGATGGGAAATCGAAAGCCGCTCTGTCTTATTGTTGATATGGAGACGAGCGATCCCGGATTCGAAGAGATTCGTTACCAAGTTCTTTCTTCCGACCGACTTCATCGGATCAAAGGACTTCTCGCTCAACTTTCAAAAATTTACCAAAAAGATCTTCCTTTTGAATCATTCAAAATTAATTCGATTGTTCTCGATCTTCTTTACCTCTTCCTTTGCTCTTCCCAACAGGCTCCCGAAGTGAGGGTTCAAGAGGAGGGGGGATTGGTCAAAAAGGTACGCCAACTTCTTCGCTCATCGACTTATGGGGATTATTCCCTGGATCGAGCATCCAAAGCCTTAGGATACCAAAAGGACTATTTAAACCGGCTTCTCAAACAGCAATCTGGTCTGACCTTGGGACAAATCGAATCCCAGGAGTTTCTCCAGCTTTCCAAAGCTTTACTCCAAAAAGAGTCGAAAATTGCCAAAGTCTCCGAAGTCCTCGGTTTTCCGGATCAAAATTACTTTGCGCGTTGGTTCAAACGCCAATCTCATCAGACCCCCTCGGAATGGCAAAAAAATTCGATTGTCTGACCTAAAAATCTATCTATTGTGGTAGTTCTATGGCAGACAACACTACCGGTTCGAAGACAGGGGTTGGAGATACCGCTTACGACTCCTCTAAACTTGGCAAACTTGAAGGATTGGAAGCAGTCCGTAAAAAGCCTGGAATGTACATTGGTGGTACAGACGAACGTGCCCTTCACCATTGCGTCTCCGAAGTTTTGGATAACTCTGTCGATGAACATCTTGCAGGTCATTGTACCCGTATCGAAGTGACGATTCACGTCGATGGTTCTCTCTCGGTCCGCGATAACGGTCGTGGTATTCCTGTCGATATCCATCCCCAATATAAAATTCCCGGGGTTGAAATGGTTCTGACGACCCTTCACTCCGGCGGTAAATACGGTCAAGGGGGATATAAGTTTTCCGGTGGTACTCACGGTGTTGGTGCGAAGTGCGTGAATGCCGTCTCCGAGTGGTTTGAAGTCGAAGTCTCCCGTGATGGAAAGGTCTATCACATGGAATTCGAACGCGGTAAGACCATGAAGAAGTTGGATGTCATCGGTAAATCGAAGGGAACAGGAACTCTGATTACCTTTAAACCGGATGCCGAAATTTTCCGTGAGACAACCGAGTTTAAGGCAGAGCGTATCGGTCAACGTCTCCGTGAGCTCGCTTTCTTGAATTCCGGACTCGAAATCGTTTTCCTCGATGAACGAACGCCCGAGTCTCAACCTGAGACTTTCTATTATAAAAATGGAGTCGAAGAGTTCGTCAAGCAGCTCAATGCAAGCAAGGAAGTCATCCATCCGAAACCGATTTCAATCACAAAAGAGATCTCTCTTACGGATAACGATAATAAACACGTCGAGATTCATACGGAAGTCGTTCTTCAATATAACGACAGCTACAGCGACCAAGTTCTCTGCTATACCAACACCGTTCATAATCCCGATGGTGGAACTCACTTGAGCGGTTTCCGTACCGCGGTGACCCGTTCGATCAATCAGCATGCAAAGAATGCCGGTTTACTCAAAGACAAGGATCCTCAAATTACGGGGGATGATGTCCGCGAAGGATTGACCGCTGTTATTTCCGTCAAGCATAGCGATCCCAAGTTTGAATCCCAAACCAAGGTCAAGTTGATCTCTCCTGAGGTCGATAGCATCACTTCCTCCGCAACCTACGAAGGTTTGAAGGAATTTTTTGATGCGAATCCCAATGTTGCAAAACGAATTGTTGAAAAGGCATTGAATGCCGCCCGCGCTCGTGAAGCGGCGAAGAAAGCTCGTGAAGCGGTTCGCAAGACTGCTCTTACGGGTGGTGGACTCCCCGGTAAACTCGCTGATTGTTCGAGCCGTAATCCTCAAGATTCCGAACTCTACATCGTCGAAGGTGACTCTGCGGGTGGTTCTGCAAAACAAGGTCGCGATCGTATGAATCAAGCGATTCTCCCGATTCGTGGTAAACTGATCAACGTCGAAAAAGCACGTTTGGATAAAGTTCTTCAAAACGATGAAATCCGAACTTTAATTACAGCTGTAGGAACCGGCATTGGAACCGGAGATGGCGATGGTGCCTTCAACTTAGCTCGTCTCCGTTATCATAAGATCATCATCATGACCGATGCGGACGTTGACGGATCCCACATCCGTACTCTCCTTTTAACCTTCTTTTATCGTCAAATGCCTGAGTTGGTGAAGCAAGGTTTTGTCTATATTGCTCAACCTCCTCTTTACCAAGTGAAGCGTAAGAAACGCGAAGAGTATGTTCAGGACGATGCTCAGTTGAATAAGATCCTCATCGAACTCGGTGCGGAAGAAGTTCGTATGATCAATCTTCAGGACAAAAAAGAATTCAATAAGAAACAACTTCTTGAAATTCTTCACCTTCTCGAATCTTTAAATAAATTTGCAGCCGTCATTCGTCGTCACGGCGGTGATTTTGCCGATTATCTGGAGCATCGCGAAAAAGGAACAGGCGCTCTTCCTCGTCATCTGGTGAAGATTCGTGATGGAAACAACGAATCCGTTCATTACTTCGTGAAGGATGAAGAGATTAAAAAATTCTCTGAACTGAACCCTGACCTCCGTATTTTTGGTGCAGAAGAAGTCGAGGGTGAAAAAACAGAAGAAGCCGTTCCTGCGAAAAAAGAGGCGAAGTCGGAAAAACCTCGTCGTCGCTGCCTTCACTTTGAACTCCATGAAAGCAAGCCGATTGCGGAGCTTTTGGAAAAGATCAATGACAAGGGGTTGAAGATTGATCATTACGCGGCAGCCGATAAGCCGCTCTTTGAATTGCTCGAAGGAGAAGGGGACAATATTAAAAAGACCCCTGTTTTCTCCATTCCTGAAATTTTGACCAAGGTCCTTGAAGTCGGTGAACGTGGTGTCACGGTCAAACGCTTTAAAGGATTGGGTGAAATGAATCCAAAGCAACTTTATGAGACCTCGATGGATCCTGAGAAACGTAAGTTCCTCCGAATCGAAGTCACGGACGCCATCGAAGCGGAAGAGATGTTCTCCCGTTTGATGGGGGATGAAGTCGAACCTCGTCGTCGATTCATCGAAGACAACGCATTGAACGTGCGTAACTTGGATGTCTAATTCTACTCCTATTTCTGCAGGGAGCCAAACTCCCTGCTGTCCCTATACTCAAGTCGGCGGAATCGTTTATTTTCCCCGCATGTTGAGCAAGATTCGTTTCAAAAACGAAGGGACGCTTCATCCTGATTTTCATGAGAAAATGGGAAATGCTTTTGATGCGGTTTGTTGTCGGTTTTTAGGAATCGATTACTGTGCATTAAAAGAACGTGTTTTATCAGGGGGATCTGATGAAGAGGTTTTGCAGTGGGTTTTTTCGCAATCGAAGAAGCCTTCGGATGAACAGATCCAGATTTGGAACTCTTACATGCTGAAACGTGGTTGGAGAGATGAAGAGAGTGGAGCGACGAAGCGGCTAGAAGAATTTAAAGCCGCCAGTGGACTCGCTCATCGTTCGGATATACTCACCTTTTTTGACTACTTTGAAGTGGATGAAAAACGGAAACCTTAAATCAAGTAATCCTCCGATTGTTCTTGTGACGGGTTCAAGTCAGGGCCTGGGAGCTTATCTCGCTCAATCTTTTTCCAAACAAGGCTACTACGTTCTTCTCCATTATCGTACCAACAAAGCCGAAGCCCAAAAGCGGGCTAAAAAAATTAAAGCCAAAGGAATTTTTCAGGCAGATCTGAGTTCTTCGGTCGATGTGCAGAGGATGGCGAAACAAATTAAAAAAGAGCATGGTCGGTTGGATTGTTTGGTGAATAACGCCGGCGTTTATCATGCTCGAAATTTAGCGCAATTAAGCGATCAAGAATGGTTTGAAGGCCTCAATAGCACAGCGAGCGCGGTCTTTTTAATGACAAAGGCCCTTTTACCGCTTTTGCGTCGATCGGCTTCTCCGAGAGTGATCAATATCGGAGATTCAAGCTGCGACCGTCCTACGGCAAGAGACCTCGCGATGGGATATCACGTCGGAAAAACCGGGGTGCTTATGCTCACAAAATCATTTGCTCAATCGGAAGCTCGACATGGAGTCACTGTCAATATGGTTTCACCGGGTTGGCTTGAAAATAGTCTCGGCAAGCTTTCGAAGAAAGAGATTCCTGCAGGTCGCTATGGACGATTCCAAGATATTGCGAACGTCGTCGAATTTTTAATCAAACCCGAATCGAATTATATTAACGGATCAAATATTATCGTCAGTGGAGGTTGGAACCTCCGTTAGATTTTTTGGATTCCTGCCGTTTTTAGTAGAATCAACAAACTCTGAGGAAGGCAGGGAAGCAGGAAGGGAGAATTAAACCCAAATCTTGCATGAGGACTCGTTTTACGACCTAAAATACAAAACTTTTTTGTGAA
>JAZKBH010000215.1:384-1503 GCA_040388725.1 Verrucomicrobiota bacterium | reverse complement strand
GGCGCAACGACGCGACGTTAAGACATTTTTTGTTTTAAAACCAAAACTTACTTTTGAATTTTACGTCGCGTCGTTGCGCCTTCGCGTGAGAAAATGTCTTTGCTTGTTTTAATAAGCCCGAATCACTTTAATTTTCTTCAACTCGTTCTCACCCAATCCGGCATCCGCACAACTTTTCAAATGCCGAGCTTCATCTTTGATCGGCACGACTTTAAAAATCTTCCGTCCCTTTTGAATCTGATCGACGACAAGAGTATCGATCGCGACAGGGTCTTGACTCATCATGAAAAATCCGAGCGGTTTCGCAAAATGCGGAGTAAACAACGGTCCTCCTGCAAACTGAGCAACCATGCCATCCATGACATGAAGAACCACTTTTTTACGGAAAAGATCTCGATCTAAAATTTCAGAAATGGCTGGATCTCCGGCATTACTCGGATTTGTAAAACGTCGTGTATTATCGACACTCCCCATTGCCAGCGAGCTACAGCACCCCCAAATCCCCAAGACATCATGATCAATGAAACTGGAAAGATTCACAATTTTCTGGCACCGCGTCGTTAAAACTTTCGCAAAATACGATTTATTACTCGTCTGATCTTCAATCCCTCCCAATCCCTCGTCCTTCGGCTTACTCGCCTCTTCCGCCATTTTTAAAAGATCCTCTTTCACGACCTTCTTCTTAAAAAGATGGTCTCCCCAAATGAGACGACCCAAGTATTCGTTCACATAAAACTGAGCATCATCAAAACCCGCGCCCGGAATCACCGACTCTAATTTATATAACTTACTTTCTCCGGCATGAAATCCCGATTGATTCATCTCTTCCAAATATTTATCCCAAACCACGACCTCTTTTGCCCCTGCATTCAATAACTCCGACGCAATCTCTTCGACTATCGAGTGCCGACTGGCTATGACGGATCCGCCTGCGGTATTAATTTTAATTCCGACCACATCGCCCGGCTTGATCCCGAGACTTTTCCAGGCTTGCGATAAATCGCTTTCGTCCGTCCATTGTAAAAGCATTCTCCGAAAAAGCTCCTTCATCTCATTATCATTCACCCGAAACTCATAAACCCACTCGGGACGCTCGGAGACCAAAACGGTTCCCTTTTT
>JAZKBH010000215.1:0-318 GCA_040388725.1 Verrucomicrobiota bacterium | reverse complement strand
GAAATCAAAGCCAGGAGGATGAGGGTCAATATAATGTAACAACGAAACATGGAACCTCTATTAGAACCACCTTTTCCTTAAAAAATCCATACCTGATTTTGAAACACCAAAATTGCAGAATTTTCACACGGAGGCAACGGAGGGAGCGCAGAAAAATACAAAAAAACGTTTCTTTTTGGAAAATGCATTTTGGTTTTAAACAAAAACAATGGATTTAAGGTTTTCCTTCGCTCCCTCCGTTGCCTCCGTGTGAAAATTCTCCTCTGAATTTCGAACAACCCCTTTTCGAAAACGTTAATTCTTGCGCTCCCCCGATTA
>JAZKBH010000214.1:0-2816 GCA_040388725.1 Verrucomicrobiota bacterium | reverse complement strand
CTCCATTCACATTTAGGTTAGGAGTATAAATATAATTGGGATATGTCCCCGTCACTGTTCCTTTGGTCACTCCTGTAAATGTCGTTGTTAATGTATCTCCATCGACATCACTCGCCGTCACGGTAAAATTAGCAGGCGTATCCTCAGTCACTGTCAAGTTACCAACTGAAACCGTTGGATTATGATTCACGGAGGTCACCGTCACTTTAAACTCAGGCTCAATAAATAATCCTCCGGTATCCGTCACTTTCACTTTCAGGACCGAAGCGCCATTTTTTCCGGCCCCATAGGTCAATGTGAGTTTGCCTGCACTGATCGTCGGCGTGACTAAAGTGGGATTGCTATTCTGAGTGACTTCAAATTTGAGACTTGCATCGGGATCATGATCATCCTGAAACGCAGCAAATAAATCGATCACCGATGGAGAAGAGTCTTGAGGAACCGTTACATCTGCAAGGGTCCCTGTAGGAGCCAAATTAATAATTGTTCCACCTGTCTCCTTATAACGTAAGACTCCGCACCCATTCACCGTTAACTGATTGGAAAAACTCATTCCCTCAAAAAGCGAATTTCCATTCACAATCAGATGGCTCGCTGATGCATTTAATCGTCCATAAAACTGAGCGCTTCCATTCAAAATAAAGTCGCCACCATAAAGATTTACCCAAAGGTTTTCAGGTTTTTTACAATCCCCCATCGTTCCAATGATGGGAAATACTCGTTTGATATAGATTTGGACTGGACTCAGAAGCTCAATATTCGACGAACCGTTCAAAGAGAGGCTTTCAAAATCATAACGAATTCTATTTTTGCTGCCGCTTTCCCCCAGAACTAATGTATTTCCCCCGTTAATTGCAAATGCCCCATAGGCTCCCGAAGGAACCGTAATAGCGCCCTCACACCCATTCAGCGTGAGATTTTTGAGCGTTTTCCAATCGCCAATCTTATCCTTGGAATTATTCAATACGACCGTCCTCGTCCCCTTAGAAGAGATTGGAAGTTGCACAAGAGGGAGAGCAACAGGATCGACCCGTGTCACAAGGTAACGAAGCTCGGCTCCACCATTCATTGTAAACTCATGCCCATTCGGAGTGGCCTTTCCCTCACCCTCAATAATTCCCTTAAGTGTCGGTTTTCCGTTTAACTTCACATGCGGAGAACCTAAAATAAGAAAATCTCCGTCTTCCATTTCGACATCGCCATTCAAAACGGTATTCCCTGCGGTCATTTGCTGAATGGATCCCTCAATACGGGCTCCACCGTTTAAGATGGGAGGAAGATTCACCTGTGAGACGGTCGGAATCAGTTCAATTTCCTGATCAAGTCCCGCATCGTAGTTGGCTTTAACTTCTGAAGCACTAAGGTCTCTTGCAAAACATGTGAAATGGAAAAATGAACCTTTCCATCCTCCTTCTTTTTTCGAAAATTGAGGAGTTAACTGAAACTTAAGTGATTTATCCCAAGAGGAAAAATCGATGGCAAAGGAAGCAGAGCAGGTCGCAACTCCATTCAAATAAAGAGTAGCGATCCCTTTTGAATTGATCGTCAGTGCGACATGAACGAGATTTTCTTCGCCGTCCTTATTATGTTCTTCCCATTTTTTTGAGGATTGGCTTGCAGGCAGTTTAAAAGAAAAGATCGCCGTCCCCTTGGAGTTTGCTGTTTTATTTCTAAGACTCCAATAATAGGTCTCTCCTTTTTGACGAAGTTCAAAGTTAAGATTTCCATCCAATTTTTCCGACGAAAAAACAACTCCTTCATCATTCGAACAGGCACTTGAAGGCGATATCCATGCCTCAAAAGTGAGTGCTTTCGACGACTGAATTGCTGTTATCCAAGCTGAAAGATCTTTCACCGATTCTATCTTGCCGCCTCCGAGAACCTCCAAGCCCCCTTCTGAAATCCATGTCATTTTGGAAAGATCTCCAATCTTCAGAGGATTACCTCCTATCGCATCTGAAATAGAATTTCCCTTCTTATCTAAAAAACGATATTGAGAAATTGCCCCGCGATCGATCCGTTCCTTTTTAACAATCTCAGCAGAATGAGCGGGAAGAATGAGGAGAAAGCCCCCTAAAACACCCCATAATATGGCAGCAAACCGGCTCATGGCGATGCTCTTTACATTTATTTGAAGTGTCCACAAGAAAAATAAAGAAATGAAATTATATATAATTAAGTAAAATCTAACGCCAATATATTGATAGCGAATTATTTTCAATATTTAATGAAAAACAATATTTATGTTACCAAAAATAGAGAGGCGAATCGAAAGCACGATTCCTACTTCCTCCTCGACGACAACCTGCCTGATTAAGAATGGATTTTCGACGAATCCATCCCAGTTCCCTAGAGATTTACCAGAGAAACCCTCAGGGAAGCTTCACAATAATGGTTTCGCCGCGAAGTTCCACGCGATCTCCGGCAAAGAGTTTTTTGCGCTTTCGAGTCTCTACGGCTCCATTTAACTTCACTTCCCCCACACTGATCCACATCTGGGCTTCCCCGCCGGTCGGTGCAAGTCCTGCAAATTTGATGAACTGACAAAGATCGATAGGAACAGCACGTACTTCGACAAAACGGGGAGGATTGGACATTTTATTTTCCGGATTCAGGGGCTTTTGATTTTAAGGAGATCAACGGTTTTTCCATGAGATACCAACTCAAACTACTGATGAGATAGGTGATGAAAAAGGTCGCTCCGATGACACCGAAGTTGGAAGGATCGCTAGAAATTTCGCTGCGCTCAAAATTAAACTGCACGTAGTGATGCATGATCGGATGAAAGACATAGAGCCCATAACTGATCATCCCTG
>JAZKBH010000213.1:11107-19931 GCA_040388725.1 Verrucomicrobiota bacterium | reverse complement strand
ATCTGTTTTGGATTTTGTTTTTCCTGCCTCCCGGTATTCCTGAGAGCTCATTGAATTTGGATGTGCATGATATTGAAAGTGCTCTAAAGGTCCTTTTCTGAATGTTTTGTGTCGTGACACCTGATTTCTCTCCTTTTAACGTCTTGTTAATTTATGAAACGACATGCTGGCGAATTTCTTGTGATCGGTATCCCTGGTACAACCGTCGACGATGCCACCCGCGCTCTTATTCGTGAAATTCAACCGGGAGGATTCATCCTCTTTGGAAGAAATATTAAATCCCCTCAACAACTCCGCGATCTCATTGATGACCTTCGCTCCCTCTCCCCTTTTGAGCCCGTCATTACGATTGATCAAGAAGGCGGACGAGTCTCTCGATTAAAAGAAATCGGCTCTGAACCCCCCAGCATTAAACAACTTCGAGACAAAGGAGACGAAGCCCTTTTTCAACACCATGGTGAACTCACCGGAAAACTTCTTCGTCTCTTTGGATTCAATCTCAATCTCTGTCCTGTCCTCGATGTCTCTTTTGATGACGAAGCCGATAATTCCCTTAAAAATCGAACCTTTGGAAAAACCCCTGAACAGGTCACTCAATTCTCTCGCGCCTTCGCTGTAGCGATGCGAAAAGAAGGCATTCTTACGAGCGGCAAACACTTCCCCGGCTATAGCGCCGCGGGGGTCGATCCCCATCATGAACTCCCCACGATTCCTCGGACTCGCAAGGAACTCGAAGCATGCGAATGGATTCCCTATCGCAATCTCCAAGATCAACTCGATACGATCATGATCGGCCACGCGCGTTACCTTGATCTCGACCCCACGGGAACGGCTTCTTCCCTCTCGGCTCCGATTATTCGTGGAATTCTTCACAAAGAATGGAACTATCAAGGATGCGTCATCAGCGACGATATGGATATGGGGGCAATCTTGAACGAATACGGATTCGACGATGCCTTCAAGCGCGCTCTGGAAGCAGGAAACGATCTCATTCTTCTCTGTCATCGCACCGAAAAAGCCATCGATGCTCGCCGAATTCTCGAAACGGTTGCCGAACCGATTAAGCAAGAAGCCTGGAAACGAATCGACCAATTCCGCGCCAAACTGGCTAAACCCTCTGAATTTTCCATCGAACAATGGCTCAAACTCGATTCCCAAGTCCAAGACCTTCGTGTTTCGACTCTGGGTGCCGAACACGCTAAGACCCGTTCTGCCGACGACGGAAAACGTTCCCCCGTTGAAGTCTATTAAAAGTCAAAAAAAACATTTTTTACACGAAGTAAGCGGAGGTAACGAAGGAGAGGATTTTGGTTTTAAAACAAAAAATGGTATTTTGTATTTCCTCCGCTACCTCCGTTTACTCTGCGGTGAAAAATGCCTTTCTGTTTTATCTTCTTCGTGGTTCTTCGCTAAAGTTATGTTAAGTTATTTCGTGTCATGAAATGCTTCTTTCATCCCCGCTTTGAAGCTCCGATCGGCGAACATATCATGCCGATTCGTAAATTTCAACTCGTCGCCGCAGAGGTCCGATCCCTTCCCTTTGTTCAAATGGAAGAACCGATACCTGTCGCTGATGCCGATTTACTTCGCGTTCATACCCCCGAGTACATACAAGCCGTCAAAATGGGAGAGCCACGTCCCCTCGCCGAATCTCAAAAATTTCCGTGGAGCCCTGAACTTTTTCACTCCGTCTCTCTGACCAATGGAGGCCTTCTCTCCGCGTCTCGTACCGCCCTGAAAGAAGGGGTCAGTGCAGCGCTGGTCAGTGGATTCCATCATTCCCATGCCGATCATGGAGAAGGATTTTGCACGTTTAACGGACTGATCATAGTCGCTGAAAAACTAAAGTCTGAAAATTTTCTTCAAAATATTGCTATTCTCGATCTTGATCTCCACTACGGAAATGGAACCGCTTCTCTTGCGGCATCTCGACCATGGATTCACGCGCTTTCTATCTACGGCAACGATTACCTTCAAAACAAACCGTATATTGATATCAATATCCGTCGACATGAAGATGGTGAAAATCATCACTCCATCGCTATCCCCAAACGATCGGGAGCTGCGGAATTTTTCCCTCTTCTCGAACAGGGATTTCAATGGCTCTTATCTCGCCCGAAAATCGATCTCCTTCTCTTTCAAGCCGGAGCCGATCCTTATTATGAAGATCCTTATTCCCCTCTCAAACTGACGAGGGAAGATCTTCAAGAACGCGATCGGCGCGTTTTCGAATTTTGCAAAAACCAAAAAATCCCCGTCGCCTGGGTCTTAGCCGGGGGATATACCCGCGACGTCAGCAAAGTCGTCCAAGTCCACGTGAACACCTTCCACGCTGCACACCAAGTTTTTAAATAGAACTGGAGGGGCAGTGGCTCACTGCCTTCCCCGTCTCTTGAGGCACATATCTTTCAAACAATATCGGAGGAGACCAAAGACAGAAGAATTTTCACCGCGGAGGACGCAGAGGTAACGGAGGAATACAAAAACAGAATTTTTTGTTTTTAAAACCAAATCCTTCCCATCCTGACATCGATGCCATCATGCCTTTAAGTCAGTCGATGAAATGAAGTTCACTCCAGAAAGAATCTTTGGTTTTCAGAATAATAATAACAAATTGTATTTCGTATTCCTCCGTTACCTCTGCGTCCTCCGCAGTGAACAATGCCTTTAAATGCTTTATACGTTGAAACGGAATTCGATTACATCGCCATCTTTGACGATATATTCTTTTCCTTCCACGCGCCATTTCCCTGCTTCACGGGCTTTGGCCATCGATCCACATTTTTGGAGGTCATCAAACGCAACGACTTCTGCCGCGATAAATCCACGTTCAAAATCCGAGTGAATAACGCCCGCTGCTTGAGGAGCCTTATCGCCTTCGTGGATCGTCCAGGCACGCGACTCTTGAGGCCCTGCCGTGAGATAAGTCCGCAAGCCGAGCAAATGATAGACCCCACGAATCAATGCACCGACGCCGGATTCATCAACTCCGAGACTCTTTAAGTATTCCGTCGCCTCTTCCGCCGAGAGATCAACCAAATCACATTCAATTTGTGCGGAGATGACAATCGCTTGCGTGTCATGATGCGTCTTCACGTATTCACGAACTTTTTGAACGTAAGGATTCGACTCCCCTTTTGCCAAATCTCCCTCGGCGACGTTACAGGCAAAAATCGTCGACTTCGAGGTCAGAAGGCAAAAAGACTTGAGGAGCTTTTTCTCATCATCATTCAACTCAAAGGTATTCGCCATCTTGTTTTCATTCAGATGAGGAATGAGTTTCTTCAATAGGTCGCACTCCGCAATAGCGACTTTATCCCCGCTCTTGGCTGATTTTGAATTTTTATCCAGACGCTTTTGAGCCGTCACGAGATCGGAAAGGACCAACTCTGTGATGATGACTTCGATATCACGAAGAGGATCAACGGTTCCGCTGACGTGGTGAATGTTATCATCTTCAAAACAGCGGACGACTTGAATGATCGCATCGACTTCACGGATGTGAGTTAAAAATTGATTTCCCAATCCTTCCCCTTGGCTCGCCCCTTTGACTAGTCCGGCGATATCGACAAATTCAATAATCGCAGGAACGATCTTTTTACTTTCAAAAATCGTCGCCAAAATATCCTGACGTGAATCCGGAACGGTGACCACTCCGACATTCGGATCGATCGTACAAAAAGGATAATTCGCCGCCTGCGCTTTACGGGTCTTGGTGACCGCATTAAAGAGCGTGCTTTTTCCAACATTCGGTAAACCGACAATTCCTGCGCGTAACATAATTTCCTTTTCTGATCCCTAGGGGATCGACTTTATTCCAGATTTAAATTTCCGTCTGTGATCGCTCCAAAATGCGCCGATGAGGTGAGATGAGCGAACTTCGCCAAAACACCCGTGGTATAACGAGGCGCAGGCTTTTTCCATTTTTTCTTTCGAGCCTTCAACTCTTTCGCGGTGACTCCAAGATCCAATGTTCGCTTCTCGGCATCAATGATGATCGGATCGCCATTTTCAACGAGCGCTAAGGGTCCACCGATATAGGCTTCCGGTGAAACGTGACCGACCACGAATCCATGACTTCCTCCGGAGAATCGACCATCGGTAATCAGTGCGACATCTTTGCCCAAGCCGCGACCCATGATCGCCGAAGTCGGTGAGAGCATTTCACGCATGCCCGGTCCCCCTTTGGGTCCTTCGTAGCGAACGACGACGACATCTCCCTTTTTCACTTTTCCGGTCAAAATGGCCTTGAGCGCTTGTTCTTCCGAATTGAAAACCTTGGCTTTGCCTTCAAAGCGAAGCCCTTCTTTTCCACTGATCTTCGCCACAGCACCATTTTCGGCGAGGTTTCCATAAAGGATGACCAAGTGAGAATCTTTTTTGACGGGATTATCAAAGCTGCGAACCACATCTTGATCAGCAGGATAATCGACCACGTTCTTCAAATTCTCGGCAAGAGTCTTCCCGGTGACGGTCATACAATCCCCGTGCAAAAGACCACGATCCAAAAGACGTTTCATCAACGGAGGAAGACCTCCGATGCCGACAAGCGCCGCCATGACATATTTTCCGCTCGGTTTAAGATCCGCCAAGACAGGAACCTTTTTTCCAATGCGGGTAAAATCATCAATCGTCAACTTCACCTTGGCTGAATGAGCCATGGCCAATAAGTGAAGCACGGCATTCGTCGAACCTCCGAGGGCAATCACAACCGTGATCGCATTCTCAAACGCCTTCTTCGTCATAATATCGGAAGGACGAATTCCCAGCTTCAAAAGATTCAAAACCGCGGCACCGGCTTGACGACAATCGGCCATTTTGTGAGAAGAGATCGCCGCTTGAGCCGAGCTATTGGGCAAACTCATACCGAGCGCTTCGATGGCAGAAGCCATCGTATTCGCGGTATACATTCCCCCACAAGAGCCGGGACCGGGGATCGCACATCCTTCAATCTTTCCTAAAGTCGCATCATCGATCACGTTGCTTGCGCGCTTTCCGACCGCTTCAAAAACGGAAACGATATCGACATCTTTTTTATCAAAACAACCGGGAAGAATCGTTCCTCCATAGACAAAGATCGCTGGCCGATTCAAACGCGCGATCGCGATCATACATCCGGGCATGTTTTTATCGCATCCCCCGATCGCGACTAATCCGTCAAAACCCTGACACCCCATCACCGTCTCGATCGAATCGGCAATGACCTCGCGAGAGACGAGAGAATACTTCATTCCCTCCGTTCCCATCGAGATCCCATCCGAAATCGTAATCGTATTGAAAATCGTCGATTTTCCCCCCGCCTCATCAGTCCCTTTGCCCGCTTCGACAGCAAGTTTATCGATATGCATGTTACACGGAGTGACATTGCTCCAGGTCGAGGCAATCCCGATTTGGGATTTTGTAAAATCTTCGTTTTTATAGCCGAGAGGATAGAGCATTGCCCGGCTGGCGGCGCGTTCGTAACCGTCCAAAACAGGGGCAGAGAATTGACGAGTAATATCCTTTTGAGGAGTCGCTTTCTTTGGCATAGACCGCCGAGAATGCAATCTCGGCGAGCAGAATCAATGAAAAACAAATAAAACGGTTTCACGCAACGCCGCAACGACACGACGGAAAACCGAAGAAAGTGATTTTGGTTTTAAAACTAAAAATACTTTTGCTGATTTTCATCCCTTGCATCTGTTTTCCATTCATGTAAATAAATAGTCTTTGCCTTCCGTCGTGTCGTTGCGGCGTTGCGTGAGAAAATGTCTTTGTTTTGGACTTTACAACCTCTTCCCCCCCTTGTAATCCTTTAGCTCCTTTCCCGCCGGAGTGGCGAAATGGCAGACGCGATAGACTCAAAATCTATTATTGGTAACAATGTGTCGGTTCGAGTCCGACCTCCGGTATTCTTCCTCAGTCCTTGAATCCTTAGGATTAAACCCTTCTAAATTTTCTTCCCCTCTCTAGGGAACTTCGCCATCGAAGATAAAAATAAATTTTGAGAATTTTCAGAACCCGCCTTACGTTCCTCCATGAGCAAAACTCTTCTCAAAGGAACATTGATTCTGGCCTCCCTCTTTCAACTGATTCTGATCATCGGCTTTCTCGGAGCAACTCACGTGATCCGTCATGGAGAACTCTCAAGACAGATTGAAACCTATTCCCATTTCCCTGGTATTTCAGGCCTCCAAGGACCGACCGCCGGTCAAAAAGAAACCGTTAAAAGTGAAGTGACCACCTTCGCCCTTTATCCCGTCTTATTTATCTCGAATTTTTTTCTCATCTGGTTTTTAGTGACTCGTATTAAATCTTCTTAAGTCCTTTGAAAGGACGGGTATGAGAAAGATTAGTGCCAGCAGGAAGGAAATTTGTACGATTATTCTTGGCCCACTACGCAGGCCTCGCAGCCGCTCATCCCTCCAATTTAAACTCATTTCTTGCATTCATATTGGAGGGGCAGTGGCCCACTGCCGTCCCCTTCCTTTGAGGCACAGAGCCTGTGCCCCTCCATTTTTTATGACCTTTTAGTCTTACAAAAAGAATCAGGCTAAAATGCAAACTCGTTTATCGCGGCCAATTTGATGAGAGCCTCAAAGGAAATACGCTTCCTGTGACCGGAAGTTCCTTTCGAAATGCATGCGATCTCGTTCTTTCCGGAAAGTCTGTTCCTGAGCAACAAATCCCGAGTATCGGTTGCAATATCAAGTGGAAGAGCGGCAACGAGCCCGAGTATTTTAATCCGAAGAAATAATCGTAAATTTTAAAGGGAGGGCGGAGCGATGCGACGCCTCCTTTATGTTTGCCATCTTTAGCGCACTTTCAAATATCATGCACATCCAAATTCAATGAGCTCTTAGGAATGCCGGGAGGCAGGAAAAACAAAATCCAAAACAGATTTTACCACGGAGGCGCGGAGAGACAGAGGAAAACAAAAGACATTGTGTTTTTAGTTTTCAACCCAAAATGCATTTAAACTCCGTGCCTCTGCGCCTCTGTGGTGAAAATTCCTTCTTCGTATTTTTCCGGCCTTCTTGCGTTGCTGTGGATTTCTTCACATCGATTACTCCGATTTAAAAACAAAATTCTCGAAGGAGGATCAGACGAAGAAATCTTAGAATGGTGCTTTCAGAGAGGCCGAGCCCTCAATGAAACCGATCTCCTCATTTGGAATGCATTCGCCCGCAAACTCGGATGGAATGACCGAGCCACCCCTCTTCTTGAAAAGTGCAAATCTGAAAGCAAACTCGCCTCCCATACTGAACTTGTGACAATCTTTGACTACATGGAAATGGATGAAGGGAGAAAACATCGTTAAGTTTTCTAAGAAACTCTCCTCCTTATGTCGTTGAGGCGTCGTGTGAGCAAATGTCTTTCTTCTTATCCAGTATTCGACTCCACTTCTTCGATTTCCAAAACCCCTTTTGATAAAGCCAAAAGGTAAAGGTGGTCACTAGAATATGCTGGGTGTATTTCCAGACATTTAGATAATTCCGTTCATTCCCGTAATGAGTCGGAATCGTTGTCTCCGCAATTCTCAATCCCGCGTTTTGAAAAAGAATCATCATCTCCGTATCGAAATCATAATAAGACGAGAGATGAGCAAAGGGAACTTTTTGAAGCGCCTTCACCGAAAAAACACGATACCCTGAATGATATTCTGAAAGCTTTAAACCGAGAAAGAAGTTTTGAAAAATCGTGAGAAACCGATTTCCAAAATAGCGATGCAACGGCATCCCTCCCTGAAGGGGATTTCCCGAAATGCGGGACCCAAAAACTAAATCCGCCTCATTTTTTAAAAGCGGCTCCAACAGTTGCGGCAGCAATTCAGGCGCATATTGCCCATCTGCATGGACCATAGCTACGACGTCAATCTGATGATCAATACACCATTGATAAGCCGTCTTCTGAGTCGCTCCGTATCCCAAATTTTTTACATGCTTAAGAAGAGTGATTTGAATCTCAGGATTTCCTTCTGCATATCTCTCTGTCACTCTCTCTGTATCATCCGTGCTCCCATCATTCACGACGAGAATGTGCATATGGGAGTTTTTGAACTGATCAGGAATTCGATCAAGAACCGTCACGATGGTATCCGCCGCATTATAAGCGGGGAGATAAATCACAAGTTGAAAAATCGGTATCATGAAAAACTAACTGAATCTTCTTGCGATAATCGGAGGAAATATCTCTCCTGTTCACGTCACTAAAACCGAAAATTCGCGCTTAAGCCGCCACCAAGATCATATTTCGTATAATCTTCCACACGCGACGAGCTGGAAACTCGTTTTTCAAAAGAGCCGAATGTACTGATATTAAACCAGTCATTGATTTCCCATGAGAGAGACGACCCCATCGTGTAGGTATTATCATCGCGATTATGGTAGTTAAGTCCATTGCGACGATCATTCATATTGTAATTCGTATACATGTATCGGAAAAAGGGTTGAACAAAAAGCGTCGGAACAATCTGCTGTCGAAGTCCCAATGTAATAATGGAATCCAAACGATTATTAATTTCTCGCCGATCGGTTCCATCGACAATATCAGGCGTAAAATTATTTTTCGTATCAGTATAATGGAGCTTTCCTTCATATTGAACGACCGCAGTCGTCACCGGCGTGAGTTGAAAAACTCGAGCAGCACTCCAAGAAGGAACATATTCTTTATAAAATTCAGAATAATCTTGGGAAATCTGATCGACTTTTTCATGAGTCAACAGCCGAGTAAAATCAAAACCCACGCCAAAAACCCATTTTTGATTATAAACATAATTCAATTTTCCAAAAATGGTTTGGGAATCGAAATCAAATTGATTATACCCACGTTTGTCACCAGTAAA
>JAZKBH010000213.1:7824-11097 GCA_040388725.1 Verrucomicrobiota bacterium | reverse complement strand
ATCTCGGAACATCGATCCTGTATCTCCTAAGGCATAGTTAAACCATTGATGACGGAAACCAACCATCGGCAAAAGCGCATCCGAACCAATTAAAATAGGATCTGGCGCAAATCGAAATTCAGCCGTCGAAGCCAATAAAGTTGTATCGACAGCTCGGTGATTCCATCCATTCGCCTGAAGCAACATGTTAGAGGTATAAAGATATTGAGAATCCAAACGAACATCCCACCAGCGACGAATCACTTTGCGTTTTACGAGATATTGAGGCCCCATGTCCTCTCGATCGCCGGGAATCACTTCAGGCGCCTGCTCCTCTTCTTCTCGAATATCAGGAATAGCGTTTTGAGTATTAGACTGAAGCGCACGACGACGATTTAAATCATCCGCTTGATCAATACGCGAATCTTGCGCACCAACAAACGCAATTAAACTTAAAAAAAGAAGGAATTTTTTCATTACCGTTTATAGCTGTAAATTGTATACGTCGTTGGACCTGAGGAAACTTGAGTTCCCGCTACTCCTGAATTACCAGCAGCGGCACTTAGACTTCCAATACTCAATCCACCCGTATTTCCAGGAGCAAGTGCATTTGTTCCAATGTTCCAACTTCCGTTATCGGTATAAACGTACATCGTTTTTGCACCCGTATAACTATTTAGATCACTAAAGTTATTGATCGTGACAGTCCCCGCACTCAACTCAGTAACTTTCGAGTTAAAAACAGGATCATATAAAGTAATGACTCCTGATCGAGAGAGCATGGTCACCTTATCTAATTGTCCCGTAATTTTGTCGATGGTCAACGTGGCTGCTGTATTTCCAATATTCCCTAGAGCTTCAAAACTGATCACCTTTGAGCTCGTTAAGATCGTCGAATTTGGAAGGAAAATCTGACCCGCCGTATTTAAAAAACGAAGTTTTTCAGAAACTCCGCTAAACGTGGCTCCGGATGAAAAACTCATAGAAGAATTAGTAGCGATGAATCCAAATTCTTTGGCAGAAGAAAATGAAGAGAGATCATAACTACTTGCGCTAAAGGTGATATTTCGACCTCCTATTGCTCCATAAGGTCCAACGGTTGCCAGAGAAAACCCCTCAAATGTCCCCTCGGCAGAAGAGGTAGAAAAAAAGCTATCCACACCTGAAAGGCTACTTGTATTTAAATTAAGATCGATCGATTGGTGAGCATCTAAATAAGCCTTTAAAAGAGGAAAAGAATTTACATTTTGACGAGTAGGATCTTGCACACTTTTTTCTAACAGACTTGAATCGACCACAACTACTCCATCTCCTACCGCATCGGTCATTTCCATTTCCGTAGAAGTCGCTTTTCCTCTTTTGATATCTTTTTGCTGTTTGTTTGATGCACTCGTCATCTTGTCCGTGGAAGCCACCTTTTGGTCAAATCCCTGAATAAGACTTGATCCTTGAAAAGCACGTTGAAGATTAAATTCAAGAACAGGGCCCAATACATTTCGACCAGGAACAATAAATGTCATTTGTCCGGGATTTAAAACTTTATTATCTCCACTCGGCAGGATAACCCGACTCTTTCCTTCCATCACCATGAGTTTAAAACCACCGTTGGAGGTCGCTCCCACCATAATGGTTGTTCCTGTCACCGCCGCAGTGGCTGCGGCTGTCTTAATCGTTCCCCCTCCCATTCCTTTTGGTGAATGAAAGAGAACACTACCACTCTGCAAATTCATTGTTCGTTTTGTGGTTTCAAACGAAAAAATCGTATTTGCACCGACACGAGCAATCGTTTTATCAGGCGCTTCAAGTTCTGCTCGCGAATCCATTCCTGTACGGATGACTTGAGGAACTTCAAAAAGATCGTTCACTTTCACATCATGAGTATCTTTAGAATTCTGAGTCGTAACCTTCACATCACGAATAACTTCTGTAAATCGAGCTTTCTGCAAATCATCCGCCCACAAACCGAGAGGGATTATTGCAAAAATAATAAAAAGGAGAAAGGATTTCATGGAATAGTGGGATCTAATCAGCATTGAAAGCAAAAGCAAGTTTGTAAATCTTTTTTGGGAAAAATTACAATAGCAAATCAATTATCAAAATTAAATGACATCCATAAAATCTCTATATCTGAAAATGCTCTATCCTATCATCAAAAAGAAACCGGATACAAAAAAAACTTTTACACCAAAAACCCTAAGATTCATCTCTTTTCTGACAAGAAGACATCACCTCTCGCTTAACCTAGGGAGAGAGAAGCTTTTCTTGAATTTTTTGAAGCCTTTTCACCAGTAATGAATCCATAGGCACTATTTGAACGCCCTCTAAATAAATCGCCTCTGCTTGCTCCCATTGGTTTCTTTTCTCAAAAATCATCCCTAAATTTAAGTAAGGTGTCGCATTTCGTGGTTTTTCTCGAAGGATATTTTGATACGTGGAAATTGCCTCATCGTAGTCACCGTGATGAAAATAAAGTTGCGCCAGATAAAGCTTCCTCTCTAGGGAATGAGGATCCTGTTTCACAGCTTCTTTCATTTGCTCTAAAGCTTTTGGTAAATTCCCTTTTTTCTCAAGAGAGAGCGCATAACGATATCTCAAAGGAGCAAAAAACGGATTTAACTGAACCGCCACCTCATCTAATTGCAGTACCTCATTCCAAGCCTCTTTGGATTCCAAAAGCTGAGCGAGACTGGTGTATCCGACAAAGTTTTTAGGGGCGATCACAATACAACGCCGATACATAAATTCGGCTTTTTCTAAATTTCCTTGTTCGACATAAATATTTCCTAAATTTAAAGCAGCCTTAAAATAAGACGCTTCTACCTCCAAGCTTTTTTGATAAGCGTTAATTGCGTCATTCTTCCTCCCTTCTTCTTTCAAGGCAGAACCCAAGTTATTCCAGGCGCTGGCAAATGAGGAATTGATTTCAAGAGCCTTTCGAAACATTTTTTCTGCGTCCTGTAACCTCCCTTGGGCAAGATAAAGAGTACCGTAATTATTATAGGGATTCACATTGCATGGCTCTAAACGAATTGCCTCCTGTAAATGCTCTTCCGCTTCATTCCATTTCTTCTCTTTAAAAAGAAATTCCGCATAATTATTGTGAGCCCGATAATTAAATGGCGCATAGAAAAGGGTTTCCCTCCAAATCAATTCCACCGAACGATAATCTGCATTGCGAATGTAAGTCCTCCACCCCAATGCCATCATTACGAGAATAACGATCGGAAAACTCCGTCTTCCCAAGACACGATAAAATCCCAAAACGAGATAGAAAAAAATCGGTACCAATGCCAG
>JAZKBH010000213.1:5703-7794 GCA_040388725.1 Verrucomicrobiota bacterium | reverse complement strand
TAAACCCGATGCTCTGCAATGGTTTGGGTATGAATCGGAATCAGCGAGGTAGGAGCCAGAACAAAAGCCCCCCAAACTCCCCAAAAACCCCAATGTGGGTCTCTCCAAAACAACCATGCCAGTCCTGCCCCCAATACAAAACAAATCAAAAATGAGGGAAAAACTTTATCAAACGATGTGATCGTCAACGTTCCGTAATCGAGAATCAAAGGATTAGGCCAAAGGATCAGTTTTAGATAATGACAAATCGCCCAGTACTGCGTTTGTAAATAATCCAAAAAAGAGATTTTTCCAAAAAATCCGATGACATCCCCTTTCTTGTCATAAGAAACAATGAGAAACGCCAATAAAATCCACGAAGAAATCAATCCCCAATAATAGAGCCGTCGTGATTTCCAAAGGGATTGAAATTTTCGTTCTATAAAGATCACATCGTAAAGAAAAACAATCCACGGCGCTGACACCATGATTTCTTTTGTTCCCATTCCACAAAAGCAAAAGAAAACCGAAAAAATAAGCCACCACGTCGCTCGCGTGGAAGAGTGAGATCGAACAAAACAATAAAGCGTCAGCAGATAAAAAAAACCCATGAGCGACTCCGCACGCTGAACGATATAAGTCACCGATTCAGTTTGAAGGGGATGAAGCGCCCAAAGCCCCGCAATGCTTCCCGCAATCCAAGAAGCATCACGACGAATCGAATCCGAAAAAGAAGAAAGCGTTAAGGTCCTGCGTAAAAAATCAAATAAGAGAAGCATCGCCAAAAGATGAATTCCAAAATTGACTATGTGAAAACCCTCCACGGAAAGGCCTCCTAGGGAGTAATTCACCGCCAGTGAAAAATTCAAAAGAGGACGTCCCGAAACCGGAGTTCCGCCATACGAAGTTAATAAAATAGATTGAGGCAGACTTCTAATCGAAGGATTTTCAACAATCGATTCAAAATCATCAAAAACAAACGGCCCATGTAAACTATTCGAATACGCCAAAGCCAAAGCCATAAGCAAAAGCAACGGAATGAAAAACGTTGGAGGATTTCTCCAACACCATTTTTCAAAAATCGGCATACTCACTCGGACAACTTAGATTTTTGAAAAGAGAGAGCAAATGAAAAGACAGGATCATCGCTCGACAATATAACCACGGGACGGAAAGAAGAAACTTTTACCACGCATTAGAAGAGTCTTTAGAGTTCAAGACTTATCAGAGCGAGAATTTGAACGTGCGAACGCGAAGATTTTTTCTACGAACTCCTCACGCTTTTTCAATCTCCAGATCTTGATTGAATGAAGTTTTAAATTTTGCATCGGTTATTCTGCATCCTTCTCTTACAGCGACAACTTACCAAACTAAAAACGAACTCTGGAAAGATTATCATTCAAATCTCGGAATGCCCTGAGGGGAGATGGGATCTGCTGTGATTTTTCCACATCGAGTATTCTGACTTAAAAGTAAAAGTTCTCGAGGGAGGAAAAGACGAAGAGCTCTTAGATGGTCTTTTCAAAAAAGAACGAAAACTCCATGAAACGGATCTCCTCGTTTGGAATGTTTTCGCCTGAAAACTCGGCTGGAATGACCGTGCTACCCCTCTCCTCGAAAAGTGTAAATCCGAAAGTGGACTCGCGTCCCATACTGAACTCGTGACAATCTTTGACTACATGGAAATCGATGAAGGAAGAAATCGATACAAAGAGCGGTGACTAAAACCGAAGACTCGCAGTTAATCCAGCCCCTAAGTCGAATTTCTTATAGTCTTCGATTGTGACATCACTGGATTCACGAGTTTCCCATGATCCTGAGAAGCGAATACTTGCCCAATCGGTAAAAGAATAGCCTAACCCTAAACCAGTCGTATGAGTAAAATCATTGCGGTCTTTATTCACCGTATAATGACTGTGAGTAAAACTATAAAAGGGGGATACCGTAAATCCGCTCAAAACCTCATATGTGTAATTAAAAGAGACGACCTGATCAATCCGATCATTAATCTGACGCTTCGGAAGCGCGGGATCCACATCGGTAATACGCCATTTTTCACTTGCGCCGACTGAAAAATAGGACTGGTCGTTAATCGGGAAATAACGATCGAGA
>JAZKBH010000213.1:0-5693 GCA_040388725.1 Verrucomicrobiota bacterium | reverse complement strand
AGTGAGTGTCATACTCTTTATAAAATTCCGCATAATTATCCGTTGGTTGCTCATGCCCTAAAAGCCGAACCCAATCAAAACCAATGGACGCAACCCAGACTTGATCATAGATCCATCGATTATCCGCAAAAACCGTTTGCACATCAAAATCCAAGCTATTGACTCCTCCTCCACTCGTCGCACCGCTAATGGGATCCGTGTCTCCAATCCCATAGTTGAACCACTGATGTCGAAACCCGATTCGAGGAGCGATTTTTAAGCGAGAATCCATTTCAAACGCGTCGGGAGCGATTGCCACTTGGGCGGTACTGATCATCACTGAAGTGTCATACGCCTGATTGGGAGTCAACTCCTCCTGCTGAAAAACATTCGAAGTATAGGAATAATAGGAATCAACAAATGCGCTGATCCATTTACGTATAAACTTTCTCTTCACGATATACTGAGGTCCCATATCGCTTTCTTCCCCGGAAATAATTTCTGGAACTTTCTCTTCATTCGTCCCCTCCACTTTCATCAACGGATTTTCTGTCAATGCGTTTTGACGATTGACAGAGTCGACTTGATCAATTCGCGCGGCAGAGAGCAGTACAAAAAAAAGTCCGTAAAAAAGAAAAAATCTCATATCAAGGTCCCCCAAGTTTGTGAGCCACTGCATTTGAATTTCCACCGATAGGTCCATCCGGATAAGAAGTACTTCCTACATTGGAGAGTGGAACGGCTAAGGGCTGTCCTCCTACTTGACCATAATTCGTGGTAGAAACTGATGTCCCCACAAAATTTAAGGTACCATTGTTTTGGTTTCCAATCGAATTTTCCCAAACTGTGAACCCTCCATTTTGGGTCCAAAAATCTAAATGATTAATAGGATTTACACCCGTCCCAAATTGAGTCCCTGAAAACACATTGATCGTCGATCCGGTAAACACAAAATTTTGCCCATTAAATGTCGTTCCCTGAATATTCATCACCTTTGCGGCTTCAAATTCTGCTTTCGTTTGAGCTGTTTTTACAGTCCCCGCTCCAAACGACATATTTCCAATAAGGGATATAAAATGAATATCTTGAGCGGCGGATCCTTGAAAGTCAGCAGCACCTTGAAACTGCATATCTCCATTAGATATAAACCCAAAATCTTGAATGTTAAACCCTCCTTGAGAGCCTCCTGGAATCTGAAATCCAGCCCCACTCGAAAAAGAAATTTTGTTTGCCCCAAACATTCCGAAAGAATTACTAATATTAAAATGTCTCCCATTAAAATCGGCACTTTCCCCTTTGGCATTAAAAAAGATTTCAGAAGAATTCAAACTGCCTCCGTTCAACTGGACAAAATCAACTTTAGAAAATCGACTGTTTAAATATTCCGGAAAACTAAGCGCAGCAGCACTTGTTGGACTCGATGGATTCGTATCAATGGGAGGCAGCCCTTTCCCGTCATCATGAAGTGCGAGTTCCCCGTTTTGTGGATCACCTGCAATACGAAGTGTTGTATTTTGAAGTCTTCCTTTGGCTATATTTTGCTCTTGTTTTGCTTCTGCTTTTTCAATTTTATCCAAAGAGGCAAGGGGTTTATTAAATCCACTCACCAAACTCGATCCCTGAGTCTGTGCACTCAACCTAAAATCAATCACAGGCAATTGATTTTGCTTTCCGGGCATAACAAAAGTCAATTGACCTTCATTCAATCGTTGTGTCACTCCATTTGGAAGCGTGACCTTGCTACTTCCCTCTAAAACCATGAGCTTGAACCCTCCGTTGGAAGTCGCCCCCACCATAATCGTCGTCCCTGTTACCGCCGCGGTGGCCGCTGCGGTCTTGATCGTTCCTCCTCCCATCCCTTTGGGCGAATGAAAAAGAACACTTCCGCTTTGAAGATTCATGGTTCGTTTAGAGGCTTCGAATGAAAAAATCGTATTTGCACCGACGCGGGCGATGGTTTTATCTGGAGCTTCAAGTTCTGCACGTGAATCCATTCCCGTTCGAATGACCTGAGGTAATTCAAAAATATCGTTTATTTTAGCGTCGCGAATACCTTTCCCATCAGGGGCTGTAACACGCACATCACGAATGACCTCTGTAAACTTTGCTTTTTGAAAATCGTCTGCAAAAAGACTAAAGGCAGCACTTAATAAAATAAGAGCAAATCTAAGGAGAGTCTTCAGTTTCATAAGGAGAGCATATAAGCGAGATCAACAAACCATGACAAGCCTTGAAAAAGCACTCAATGTCCGATGATTTTTTGTTGTATTTCTCCTATTCGATTCCAAACAATCGGATCTTTGACTCCATTTTGAAGCGCCTCTAAATAAACACTTTCTGCTTCACCCCATTTCCCTTGGCTTTCAAGAAAACCACCCCAATTCAAATAGGGAGCTGAATTATTTGTTCCTTCCCGGACAAGCTGTTTGCAAACCGCAATGGCAGAATCCACTTCATGATTCAAAAAAAGAAGATTCGCAAGATCGATTTTTAAGTCAGGCTTATTCGGACTGAGTTGAATCACCTCTTTAATTTGCCCCAAGGCTTCCCGGAGTCGTCCCTTTTTTTCGAGAGCCTGTACGTAAAAATAACGTGTCTCAATCACGCTGGAATCCAATCGAAGCGCATTCTCGTATTGCAGCAAAGCCCCATCAAAATCTCCTTTCAAATCGAGTATCTGAGCTAATCCCGCATAACCCGCACTGCAATCTGGATTTGCCGATATACACCTTCGGTACATCTCCTCGGCTCTTAAAAAATCTTTTTGCTTAAAGTAAGCTTTCCCCAAGTTCAGCATGGAATTCCATAAATGGGGATCCAATATCAGACTCTGTTGATACGCCTGAATAGACTCCGATAAGTCCCCTTGTTTTTCCAAAACATATCCAAAATTATACCATATTTTAGAAGAAAAGGGATTCGCCTGAAGTGCTCTGCGAAACATTTTTTCCGCATCTTTTAATTTCCCTTGTTTTTCATACATAGATCCATAATTACTTAAGGCGGCATAAAATCCGGGCTCCAACTCAATCGCTTTCTGAAATTCCCTTTCTGCCTCATCCCATTTTTTAACACTCACCAAGGCTTCGGCATAGCTGTTATGCGCTCTCTCGTTCTGCGGCACTTGGGAAACTGTTTTTGACCATATCGACTCCATACTCTGAAAATCATTATTTCGTTGGTATGTTTGAAATGTAAAAATAGCTCCTATTAAAACGCTCAGAACCAACACTCTTCTCCCCATGACTTGATGGACTCCCAAAATGAGATAGAACAATAGAGATCCGAGCGCCAAATAAACCCGGTGCTCTGAAACTGGCTCAGGTTGGATTGGTACGACACTCGATGTAGGAGCCAATAAACAAAGAATCCATATTCCCCAAAATCCCCATTGAAGTTTTCTCCAAAACAACCCAACTCCTCCCACTAAAATAAAGAGCAATACGAGACCGCAAGGAATCACCCTCCAAAAATCTGTAACAGTAAATATCCCATAATCAAAAACGAGCGGATCAGGCCAAATCGCCAATTTCAAGTAATGACATAACGCCCAAGCTTGCGTCAGGGCATATTCAGCAGGAGTTATATGTCCCACCCCAATCTCTCCTCCTCTTCTTTCCGAAAAAACAACAAGAAAAGCCAGTACCGTCCACGACAAGAGCAATCCCCAGTAATACCATCGCCGAGTCTTCCAAAGTGTCTGAAACTTTCTCTCGATGAAAATCCAATCATAAAGGCAAACAATCAAAGGTGCACTCACCATCACCTCTTTACTTCCCACTCCACAGTAACAACAAACAATAGAAATAAAAAGCCATGCGTTCGGATAAAAAGAATTTTTGGAGCGTAGAAAACAATAAAGCGTGAGGAGATAAAAAAGACTCATGAGCGACTCCGACCGCTCTACAATATAAGTCACCGATTCCGTCTGAAGCGGATGAAGTGACCAGAGGATGGCGATTGACCCTGCAATCCAGAACGCATCACACCGGATTGAGTCAGTAAAGGAAGGAAGTTGAAGCGTTCGACGAAGAAAACCGAACAAGACCAAGGCCGCCAAAAGATGAATTCCAAAATTCATCAAATGATATCCCTCTACTGAGAGCCCCCCTAACGCATAATTCACGGCCAGAGAAAAATTGACTACAGGTCGTCCAGTCACCGCTGCTGCCCCGTAAAAAACGGGGATGATCGATCGAGGAAGGTCATGAATCGAAGGGTTATTGGGAATGGAATCCAGATCATCAAAAATGAACGGTCCATGAAAACTATTCGAGTAGGCCAAGGCTAGGCCAATGAGCAGAAGCAACGGAATCAAAAGCATTGGAGGATTTCTCCAACTTCCTTTTAAATCTCTTAAAATCGGCTGTGTCACCCTCATAACTTAGGTTTTTGAAAAGAGAGGGCAAATGAAAAGACGCTTTCTTGAACTTGGATTCCATAATCCAGTTTCAAACCGCCGCATATTGCAGTGAATAAAAATTCATTGTTTTTTTTAAGCCTGAAACAATTAATAAATAAATTATATTATTTTGTGTATTTAATTAAATTAATATTGCTTTTAAGTATTTTTTGCTAGTCTCTTACAAGATCGAACTATGAAATCTATTTTATTTATTCTTATCGTGAGTTTTGTACTTATCGGAAGTGTCGTAGCAGATAATTTTCTCGACAATAATCTCGCACAGAAATCGGAAGTCATACTTCACGTCAAGCTCCTTACCGTGGGTGGGGCCGATAAATATGCGTGGTATGAGGTCGAAATTCTGGAAGTCTTAAAGAATGAATCAAAGGAGACATTTACTAAAAAATTGAAGATTGCGGCTTACAGCTGGAAACCAGGAATCCCTGAAGGAGAATCCACGGTTTATTTGGAACGATATAATAAAATAACCCAACAACTTTGGATGCTGCTCGGAGGAGAGGCCTCTACCGGAGTCCGCCAGGCCCTAAAGCCCGCCGAAGTTCGACCGACTCAATGATTTTCAATCGTTTTTACCGATCTTTTTGAGGGCTCCATAATAATCTAAAAAATATGAATAGAACTTTCATTGCAAACCTTTCTCATCTCGATCAAATTGTCCCTCTTTTTGAGGCCTACCGACAATTTTATGGAAATCCCGCAGATCTTGAATCTTCGAAAACCTTTATTGAAAATCGATTGAGAAACCAAGAGTCGGTCATTTTTCTTCATCAAACTGAAGCAGGGTCTTCTGTGGGATTTGCCCAACTTTACCCCTCCTTTTCCTCGGTTTCCGCCGCACGAATTTATATTTTAAACGATCTCTTTGTCTCTCCTGTAGCTCGGCGTCAAGGAGTTGCATCCACTTTGATAAAGGCAGCGACGCATTTTGCACGAAGCGTCGGCGCGATTCGATTGACGTTATCCACCGCGAACTCCAATAAAACAGCCCAATCCCTTTACGAACGCGAAGGGTGGATTCGAGAGAGCAATTTTTGCAATTATAATCTTTCCCTCTCTAAGGAGAGTTAATGCATTATCTTCTTTTTTACGATTACGTCGCCGATTATTTAGAGCGACGGACAGCTTTTCGCAGTGAACATCTAACCTTGGCTTGGCAATCTCATAACCGAGGCGAACTTATTTTAGGGGGAGTCGTCGAGACATCCGGCCCCTCCGCTCTTCTCCTTTTCAAGGCTTCGGATATTTCGGTGGTTGAAAACTTCGCCCAAAAAGATCCGTATGTGCGACA
>JAZKBH010000212.1:35073-37355 GCA_040388725.1 Verrucomicrobiota bacterium | reverse complement strand
TCTATGCGGGGGATTATGCTAAAACAGGAACGGTGGACGGGATTGGTACTTTGACGGTCGGTGGCGGGTTGACGTGGAATTCAGACACGAATTTCCGATTCGATCTAGGAGCGAGTGGATTGTCGGATCGCTTGGATTTGGGGACGACGATGTTTGATAAAGGGAGTGGCGGAAATAATTTTAAATTTACCTTCTATGACGCGGGAGTGACGGCAGGAACGTACGATTTGGTTAAATTTGGAAGTACCGATTTTTCTGTTGGAGATTTTAGTTATGATTCTTCGCTGAACGGGCTTTCCGGTTATTTCTCTCTCGATTCCAACAATCTCTATTTCACGGTCACGGCGGTTCCGGAGCCGTCACATCTCTTTTTTTTAGTTCTGATTGCGCTCTTTATGGTTCTTAGAAAGTTCGAAATTCAAAAAGGATGGAAAGTAATTTTTTTAATGGGGCTCATTCTAAATGGGGCGTCTTTCCTTTTTGCTCAGGAACTCGTTTTTTCAGACCCTTTGGAAGAAAGCGATATTTTGAATCTCCCTCCTGGCCTACAGTCCAGAAAAGTCGGAAGAAAGGCAGTTGAGTTTGTGGAAAAAGAGGGAAAGAAATGTGCATTTTTTCGGAATAGCGGTAAAAATGATGGAGGGATTGCTTACCTTGTTCCTGAATTTCCGGTCGATGAAGGAAGCTTGGAAATCACCATCTTGATGGAGGGGTCTCCGGGAGCTTTTGAAAAAAAGATCGATATCATCGGATTTCATTCTTCTGATGCCAGTCTTTCAGACGGGCGATTTGATATTAATTTTTTCTCCCTTTTCTTTGGAGGCGCAGGAGATTGGGGGAATTCCTGCATCTTTATTTTAAGGGAAGATAAGGGAAAAGAGGCCGGTATCTTTACTCCGAATACCAATGAGTGGAAAGCAGGGGAATGGCATCACATGGGGATGACCTGGAAAGTGGGAGCGAATGCAAAATCCGAGGCCGCTCTCTATATTGATCATCAATTAGTGAAACAATCGACAGCCTCTCCCGTCGAATGGAATCGTGCCGCACGAGAGCAAACGAAAGATCACTCGATTCTGGGTCCCTTGTGGATTGCTCCTCCGTGGGGATCTCCGCTTGGTTTTTATGCGTCGCAGTTCAAATTTTATAAGGGGACAAAAGATTTTACCGTTATTGCCGATTAATGGAATCCAGATTTTAGATAAAGGCTTTCAATGAGACATTTTATAGTAGGAGTCTTTTTTCTGGGGATATGGGGAATGACTTTTCTTTTTTCTGAGATTCCGTTTGTTCCGGCAGAGTTCGAAGGAGTGGCTGAACATGAGGGAGAAAAGCGGCCCGTTCAAGTTTCTCTCGTTCCGACGTTTGAGTCGTGCGGAGTCTATGTTCGGTTTGAAGAAGTTGATGGGATTGCGGTTTGTACGGCAGAATATCAAAAAAAGGGAGAAACCTCATGGCAAAAATCCTTTCCTTTGGTCACGGATTCTTCCTTAAAAATCTTCAAGGGAAGCCTTGTTTTTCTTGCAGAAAATGAAGATTACGATATTCGAATCATTTTTTTGGATGAGCAGGGGAAAAAGAGGGGAGTGATCAAATCCTCTTTTAAAACATGGAGTTCCGCTCTTTCCTTTTCAAAAATTTTGCACGTCAAAGATTTGCTCGATTCCTCCGGTTTTTTAAATTTAAACGACCTCCGTAGTGATCCCGGAGAATGGACCAAAATTGTGGGCGATGGGGAAATCTTGAAAGGGACGACGGATCAGGATGCTGCGGTATGGGTTAAAAACTGTTCGCGATTGGTTCTTGAAAATTTAAAAATTATGGGAGGAACCCGATATGGAATTCATCTTCAGAATTCGCAAGACGTGAGGGTATTGAATTGTGATATCAGTGGATTCGGACGAAAGGGAGTCCAGGATATCAGTAAAGATGGAAAGTTCTATTTTCCCGATGGGACCTATCTCAATTATGATCCAGGAATCTTTATCGATCAGAGTTTAAATGTCGTCGTAGAACGTTGTTATATTCATGACCCCCGGGGAACCGCCAATTGCTGGAAATATTCTCACCCTGCAGGGCCCGAGGCGGTTTTTGTGAGATCGTTGGGTGGAACCGTGATTCGATACAATGATTTTATTGGAAGTGATGTTCATCGTTGGAATGATGTGATTGAAGGTTTTGAGAATGGATCTCCTCTCGGTGGTTTTTATCGAGATTCAGACATTTATGGAAACATGCTCGCATTTGCAAATGATGATTGTGTGGAGCTGGATGGAGGGCAG
>JAZKBH010000212.1:15381-35063 GCA_040388725.1 Verrucomicrobiota bacterium | reverse complement strand
AATGTTCGACTCTATCGAAATCGTTTAGAAGGTGCGTTAACGGGAGTCAGTGTCGTTCCTTGTCTTCTCGGGCCTTCGTATGTTTTTCAAAATTTGATTTTAGATTTGGGAGATGAATATGGAGCGATCGGAACTGGAGTTAAAACCGGGGGAGGGGATACCTTTGCCAAGGGGAGAGTTCATGTCATTCATAACACAATTTTTGCAAAAATGCAGGGAATCGGGGGTGGTGGCTACGGAACGGATAAGAATCGGGAGATGTACCAAGGTTTTAGTCGGAACAATTTAATTCAATGTGAGAGATATGCGATTTATGATCCGGAAAAATTTCCGGCAAACGATTTTGACTTCGATTTTCTCTCGACGGCATGGATCACCCCGGGAATCCCGCAGTGGAAAGCGGGAGAGGGAAAAGAACGGCATGGGATCATGGAAAAACCCGTTTTTGAAAATGAAAAAAGCGGCAAATATCAGCTCGTTGATTCAAGTCCTGGAAAAAAAACACTCCTTCCGATCGAAGGATTTATTCCTCAGGAAATGGAAGGAAAAGTCGATCCCGGAGTCACGTTTGGATCGGGAGTTAATTTTCTCCCTTATCGTCCGATTCCGTTGGTTCCGGACAAATTGAGGATTTTTTTGAATGTGGATCTTAAATCGCCCGAGGCCGCGAAGGAAACGATGACGGTGAAAGTAACAGCGGAGCCAAATTGGACAGGAAATTTTCACATTGCCAAAAATGAGGCAATGGAGTGGTTGAAGGTAACGCCAACGAGTGGAATTTTTAAAGGAGGAGAAACGACGGAATTTACCGTGGGGTTTAAGGGGGAAGAAGGAGAGAAGAGCGTGGGATTAAAACGAGGCATATTTATGATTCGACTCGATGATGGCTATTCGATTCCCATCTCGTGTTATATGAACGTTTATTCACACCAATATGAAAAATGGATGCGGGTCACGGAAATGGAGGCGAATGGACTTCCAGAAATTTTTCAGAAGATCCCCCACGAAAATGGAATGTATTATCCGGAAGGATATAAAATGGAGGAGGTTTCCCTGTCAGATTTTAAGAAAAAGAATTTATCCATGGATGTTGAGATTCCTGAGGAGGGAAATTATTATATTTTTGTCCATATGAAGCCCTCTGTTGCGACAAAAAAAGAAGAAGGAATCTATCTCTCCATCGATCAGGGGAAATTTGAAAAAATTCCCAAAAGAGAATTGGAGGAATGGCGATGGATTCCTTGTTCGCCTCATGGCGGGAAAAATGAAGGCGTTTATGACCGCCCCTGGAAGGGGACTGCGGGAAAACATACCTTGCACTGGGCCTTCGCTTCTTCGGCGCTTATCGATGGAGTTTTGATTACAACCGATCCCCTCGCTCCCGAGTCTTCCTCGGGAGGCTCCCTTTAAATTATTTTCGCGAATCGAAAAATTTAGATCTTTTGAAATCCTTGAAGAGGATCGCAATGCACTTGAAACTTCTCCAAGGATAGAATTCCTGATTTTGCGCAATAGTGGGGTTTCATCCACGCGGTCGACTCCGTCCCGATTTGAATCGTCGAAATGATCACATGCTGAGAGAGGGAGGCTTTCGGAGTGACCGTCAGATGCCACTGTTTCGGTTTATCGGACTCTCTCATATCAGCAGGAGCTGGAAACTGATCGGTCTGATTCCAATAATATTCGTGAGGAGTGACAAGGTGAGCCATGGCCCGCGCTTTTCCTCCTGCGACTTTCCATCCTGAGATCAAAATCGAGTTCTCCTTTTCATTGATCTTCATCTCTTCGTACGAATGGAGAAGCCAATCTAAGGTGTGAGGATGTGTGGTCTCGACAAAATCGATCCAAATCACGAAAGGAACTTTTCCCGTTTTTTGAAACCAACCATGACGAAGCACTTTATGGCATCGTCCTGCGTACGCTTCTGTCGCATCTCCTGTGAAGGAAATGGCGTCCGCTGTTTGTTCAAAACGAGTGATCCGTCCGCGAGAATAAAGATTACGAATCGTCTGGCCGACTCCGTCGACTAAAATAGCATTGTGGGCCACGGTTTGGATCGTGAACTTTTTCATGTGAGGATGATGATAGACGGGGTAATAACCGGCATCGATCAGCAGGGGTTCACCACACGATTCAATCACGAATGAATTTTGATCGGCATGCGCATGATTGTACGATCCCCATCGGCTCGATCGGAAAAGGAGCATCGTATTCTTCGACCCATTTTCTAAATGAGTATGAGCGGCGATGATTCCGGTATCTTCAAAAAGTTGGGCCCGTGCCGCCTGAGTCGGGGCGCTACTTTTTTGAGGAATGGAAAGCGATGCGAGCTCGAACGAGAGTCCTTCAATTTTATCAAAGAGCGGACCGGGATCACGAACTTGGTGTTTATTTTTGGTGAGTTCTTCCGCATACCACGTGAATTCTCCTTTTCCAGTCAGAGATCCGAGATACCGCATGAGAGCGCCATCGAAAGGAGAGGGAGGATTATCGCAATGATCTCCAAAGGATCCTTGTTGGGTGTAAGGAGGATGGCAGTAAATTTTAAACCAACCGGTATTTTGAATCCACGGATGTTGACGAAGAGGATGATCTAAGGGATAGAGATCGGCGAGAAGAAGCCAATCGACAGAGGACCATTTCCAATAATTTGAACCTGCGGCCCATCCGCCATCGCTTCCTCCCCACACCGGGAATAGAGACTCCAGCTTTTGACGGACCCAGTCGCAATGAGGTTTCATGGAAGGGAGATGATCTTCCATGGCCAGGACTGCTGATGCATAAATGCAGGCGCCATGGATCACATGGGAGTCGAGTGGATATTGATCAATTTTATAAAACTTCAGAAGCTCAAGAGTCTCTTTCATTCTCCAAGTCATCATGGAGTCGAGATTTTTCCAATCGGCAGTCGTGAGACGTTCTTCCTGCCAGAGAGCGACGCGGACGAGGCGCATCGACATGGCCACGGAAATCATATCGCCATGCCAATCATCACAAAATCCACCCGGTTTCCACGCCACCATCTCTCGCCAGATTTTAAGGCCTTCATCTAAAAGTTGATCATCCTCGGCCGCGAGACCGGCGAGTGTACATTCCATCGTTGCCGTCATTCCTTCTCGGATTTTATTGAAAGCCTGCAAGAAACCGATCCAGTCTTTTTCTTGATAAATATAAGCAGGAAGAGGGAGGGGATTTTGTTCGCCATGGTGATCGGCTAATGTTTTTTCCCAATACTGCGCCGTATCGCGGGTTTTAAATTGATGAATGAGTTGAGGATTTAACTCAAAGGCGGGTTCGGTAAAAGGATGGGGAAGAGAAGTGGCTCGAGCTCGAGCGAGAAGTGCTTTAACGCTTTCGCGAATCGGTTGAAGGAGCGGATCTTGATTTTCTCGAAGGGCTTTCGCTCCGAGGCGAACTGTTTTTCCACTCCAGAGTGAAAAACGAGGGAGCGAATTTTGAGGTTCGGCTTTGGGTTGGTTTTTTGGGGGGAGGGTCGTGGTCATAGAGGTGCTCATAAAATAAAAAAGGAGAGAGATTTAGGGGTTAAAAAGAGAGAGGTTCATTTGATAAACGTTTTAAACAATACCTCAAGCGACTTTACAATCAAGTTAATTTAAAGGAAAATTTTAAATGGCCTCCTTTCAGGTCGTTTGAAAGAGATGAGAAGCAGATACAAGTCTGTTCCTAAAAAGAAAAATGAGGGACCTGAAGGGAGGTTTTTCCAGGGGTTTTGGAATAAAAAAGATAAAAATAGATGATCTTATCTTCTAAAGAGGAAGTCCATCGAGAAAGGATAAAAAGAAAAGGTTACTTTAAAAAAAAGAAAAATGATAAACGCGTTTTGAAAAAGAAAAAGGAGAAAATAGATCCGTTTTCTTCTGTAATTTTGATCCAAAATCAATTTACTTGAATCTTATAGGTTTAAATAAATTGATAATAAAGTGGTTTTTAGGAAATGAAAAATTGATTTTTTAAAGTTTATGATATATTGAAGACATGTATATGAAGCTATTCTTATTTCTTCTTCAGTGGAAAGTAGTGCTTCCTTTAGCCGCGATCGGGCTACGACTCCTCTGGAAAGAAGTGAAGTTTGCAAAAATTACTTTAAATAAGACACTTATTTTTATGGGTTTGTTTTTAGTGATCAGCGGGCCGCTTCACGCCGATGTCACCTGGAGTTTTGCCAATAATGCCGAGGATTGGAAGGTCTGGGGAACTCCTCCAGACGCCACCCCTGACGAAAAACAAAAAATTCCGTATATCGTGACTTGGGATGCAGAAGTGGGACATGAGAGAAAAGGGTCTCTCAAGGTCGATGATACTCTGGAGCGGATCAACTGTTACACGATCAGTCCAAGTGTCGATGTGAATCCCTCCAAAAAATATGTTTTTACAGGATGGGTTAAAGCGAATACCGATCTACGCCCTCATATTTTTTTAACCTGTTATGATTCGGATGGACAGATTTCAGGCGCCATCATGGAACCAGGGTCGAAAAAAGCGCGTTTAAGAGTGGAATATGTGGGAGAAGCGGATGGATGGACTTCGTTTCGATTTGAGGTTCCTGCCGAAGTCATGCGGTCCGATACCGTGCGAATGCAGATTTGTATAAGACCTTCAGGAAATGCCAATGAAGTGGGATTCATTGGAACCATTTGGCTCAGTGACCTCGTGTGGAAAGAATTATAATTTCCCTCGCGAAATTATTCAATGTGTAACAATCGAGTGTGAGATGTTTATGAAAATACAGTGGAACAATTTTTATTTCAGAATTACTTTACTATCAAGTTACTTTTTACTTTCAATATTTGTCATGGCGAGTCGGTCTTCGATCTCGGAAAATGGAGTGTGGAAATTCGAGAATAACGATGAGGGATGGAAGACATGGGGAACTCCCAAGGATATGAGCTCACAGGAAAAAATTGAAGTCAGAGATTTTGTGACCTGGGATGAATCCGTCGGATTTAATAAAAAAGGAAGTCTCAAAATTACCGATAATTTAGAGCGTTTAAATTGTTATGCGATCAGCCCGGTTTTTGAATTAGAAACAACACAGAAGTATTGTTTAACAGGCCATTATAAAGCCACGACCGAGGTAAAGCCGCTTGTCTTTTTGGCCTGTATGGATGCCGGGGGAAATATTCTCGGATTTGTTCAGGAACCCGGGGCGAATAAAGTAAAACTCAAAATGGAGTTTACGGACGAAAAAGATGGATGGGTCTCTTTTAAGATGATGATTCCTCCCGCGGCATTTGTCGCCACGGGAACGAAGGGTCAAATTTCAGTGAAACCTGCGGGGGCAGCCGATACGGAAGGATTTAAGGGGACGCTTTGGTTGAGCGACCTTTCGCTCCAACCGATTGTGAGTGAGCCGATCGCCATGGAAGAGCAGATGAATCGAGGATTTAAAGATGATCCCGCTGAAAAAGTGGGAGGGTGGACGGGACAAGGAGAGTTTGATTTACGTGGAATGAAAAGTGGTCTCACGACTTTTTTAGGAATCCCTTTTAAGATTGTGAATCCTGCCGAAAATAAAGGCCGCAGTATCATCGCCTTACATCAAAATAAAACTCCCGATTATTTTTCCTCAGTCGACGTTCCGCTCGAGGGGCAATCTTACGATCGCATTTATTTACTTCAAAGCGCCGCATGGGTCATTCCGGGGAAAGAGCCGATCGCCTTTGTCGATTTCACTTATAAGAATGGAAATACGAGCTCTCAAGAAATTGTCGTGGGGCAGCATGTTGCGGATTGGTTTGGGGGAAGAGTCAGTGAGGGCGGAGTGGCGATTCCGATGGAAAATATGAATACGAAAAAAGATCGTGTCTTTCTCTATTTGGCAAGTATTGAGAATCCTCACCCGGATGAACCGATTCAATCGCTCGCTTTTCGTGTCGCAAAGCCCGATCCTTATTGGTTGATCCTTGGCGCAACGGGATCGCGCGGAATGTCGACTCTGGAAATGGAGATCGCAACCAAAAGAAGTACAGAAGCATGGAAAGAATTTATTCCTTCCCTTCGTCCAACGACTCCTGAAACGGTATCCCTCGAGTTCTTGCTGGATGCTCCCGCAGGAAAGCACGGATTTTTAAAAGTCGACAAAGGACACTTTAAATTTGCCGATGAAACTCCGGTTCGATTCTGGGGGATGAATGTTCATGCGACTTACGCGATGTTCCCTTCCAAAGCCGAGGCTGATTTGGCGGTGGAGACGATGGCTCGTTATGGATGTAATATGGTTCGACTCCATTTGCCCGATTCAGTCCTCCTTGATCATAATCGAGGAGCAGCAAAAACGCCTTCGGTCACAAAGGAAGATTGGGAAAAATTTGATTATTTCTTTTGTAAACTCAAAGAGAAAGGAATCTATCTTCTTTTAGATTCGATTACCGGTCTTTCGACGGGATTGCCGACCAAAGGAGGTAAAATTAATTCTCCGGAACTTTACGGAAGAGATCACCGTGCATGGGCGTACGTCGATCCTGAAATTCGAAAGTTTGGGCACGAGTTTATGGAGATGCTTTTGAGTCACGTGAATTCCATTACAGGGAAGAAAATGGTGGAAGATCCGGCCCTTGCCTTAGTGTTGATGATTAATGAGCAGTCTGCTTTTTGGAAATGGGCGAGTGCGAAAGATCCTAAAACGATTCCTCCTCATTATCTCGCTGTCTTCAAAAAAGATTTTAATGAATGGTTGGTCACTCGTTACAAAGATCGAGCCGGACTTGCCAAGGCGTGGGAGCTGCCCGGAGGAGGCACTGCTCTTTCCAATGAGGAAGATCCAGAAAATGGAAGCGTCGAGGTTCCGAAGATTGATTTCGGAACGAACGGAGCGGGTCTTAAAGTGGCGATTGATCCTGCAACCCCTGCGCCGCTGCGGCTCCGTGTTCAAGCGGTGGTGGAATATCTCAAAATGGCTCAGGAACGGTTCTATCAAGAGATGGGAGATCATGCGAAGCAGATCGGATTAAAGGTTCCCATTATTGGGACCAATATTATTTTCGATCTCGCGGAATTGGAGACGATGAAAAAATTTGGCGTCACTTCTCAAAATACGTATTGGGAGCTTCCCCGAATCGTGAATGGAGAGATCCAACAAGGGAATGTTCCTCAACCCTGCAGCAATCCGATGAGGGATGCAGGACAAGAGGGACATGAAATGTCTGTTTGGGCAACCCGTATGGCAGGAGCCGCCGTCACGAGTAGCGAGTTAGATTCGATGTGGCCTCAAGAATGGAGGTCGAGTCACTTGATGATGACGGGGGCAACCGCCGCGCTTCAAGATGCAGATGCCATTATCCAATTCGCTTTTGCGGGGGGATGGAATTACACCTGGGAAATGATGCTGAATTCGAAGAATATTTTAAATCCAACCGTGGAATTTAATGATCCTTCGGTCTTAGCTTCCTTTGTGAGCGGAGCTTTTCTCTTCCTAAGAGGAGACGTCAAACCGGCTCAAAAACTCGTTCGATTCCAAGTTGATGAACGACTTCGCCTGGCTTGTGAAGGTCGACTTCGAGACGACAGTTTCCCGATGAATTATCTCACGTACGTTTCTCGTCTCGACTTTGCTTTCCCCGAGAGCGAAGCCCCCGGAAAACCAGATTGGGTTTTGACCGATCGTGGATCGGGTGGTCGTGAGGAAAATGAAAAAATGGCGATCGCTTTAGACGCGACTCTAAAAGAAAAAGGAATTCTCGCTGCGGATGTGGGACTTCAAGATGGGGCATTAGTCAGTGATACCGGTGAAGTTCGTCGGGATTGGAAGAATCAACTCTTTACCGTGAATACGCCCTTAAGTCAGGGATTCGCCGGATTCCCGGGAAAAGATCCGATCATCTTGAAAGATGTCCAGGTCCAAAGCCTTGTCCCTTACGCGACATTCCAAGTGAGCTCCCTCGATAAAACACCTCTTTCCACAGCGAAACGGATGTTTGTGGTCGCGGTCGCTCGTTCGGACAATAAAGATACGGTCTTTAATTTTGCGACGAAAAAAGAGATGCCTTTTGGCGGCGATCGAGGTCTCGATTATTCTGCGAAATTAAATTCACTCGGTCCTGTTGTCATCGAGCCGACACTCCTTAATATTCAAATGAAGGGGAAGAAATTTAGACTCACTCCTCTCGGTCCCGATATGGCAAAGATTAAGGAATCGGCGGTCGAATTTTCAGGATCAGGGACAACAGAAATCGAAATCGGAAAGAAAGATTTCTCCGTCTGGTATCTCCTTGAACGGTTAGATGAGTAAGAACTCGATTCTGTTGCAGGGAGGGACGAGCGATGCGAGTCCTAGACTTTGCGACATGATAGACTCTCCCTCACGTGCGGGAGAGTCTCTTCAGTGCGAAATTCAAAACTTAAATATTGAAGTCTCAGAGCTTGACTGTTTTTCCAGTCTGAATGCTTTCATTCGCCGCTTCGATAAATCGAATGATTTCCACCGACTCGGCGAGAAGAACGGGAGAGGGATCTCCTTTGAAAAAACGCATAATTTCTTCGAGCAAGCAGGCGTAAAAAGGTTTTCCCTTGTCACTGACTTTAAAAGGAGTGCTTCCCGATTCTCGATGAATGATTCCACCAAAATCAAAGCTTCCCGAACGTGTCCCTCGCAATGTTCCAAGTCGTTGATCAGGCCATCGGCCCACCACCCAATCGAGGGGACCATTTCGTTCTGCGGTGACTTCCAGACATCCGGTTCCCATGGCCGCATAGAGCATTTCGATCGTATGAATTCCATACCAGAAAAACCCTGGAAGGACTTCCTCTAAAGGAACGGGTCCAAAAAAATCGCTTCCACAAACGATTCCTGAATTGCTTCGGTTGAGCGCTTTTTGGAAATCATCAGCAAAGCGGAGTGGAGAGGAGGTCATGACTCGAGTATTTAGTTTTTTCGCGAGAGAGAAAATCGCCTGCGCTTCGACACTCGAAATGGTCAGCGGTTTATCAATAAATACCGGCATATTCCAATCCGCCACTTTAGTAAATTGTTCGAGATGAACTCGTCCGTCCACAGATTCAATCAGAATGGCATCACAAAGCGGTCTCAATTGTTCAATTTGTTGAACAATCTCCACTTGATGTTGAGTCCGGAGTTCTTCGGTAAAGTTTTTGACTCGATTAATACTCAATGGAAAATCGGGAGATCCTCCGGGAAAACCGGCGACAATCCGAGCTCCGGGCACATGGTAATGATTTTTTGGATCGTGAAGAAGCGTGGCAAACGCCGTGACGTGTGAAATATCGAGGCCAATGATGCCGATACGAAGGGGATTCATGGAAAGGAATGATCCTCTTTATCGGTGATTTTGAAAAACAAATTCTTTTCTGGGGATCGTATTTAAATGCCTGCGTACGATTTGTTTTGTCTGAAACTTGGATGGACGAACGCGGTGAGTCCTGAAGGCTCCAATGCCTAGGACGCACAGCGTTCGTCCCTCCAAGTCTTCAAACGTATGTTACTTTTAAGAGCGATATCGAACTAATAAAAAGGCAGAAGAAGGAGTTTTGTCAGGATTTGTAATCCGATGAGCAAGATCGGCGGCATAATGAACCGAATCGCCTTTATGAAGAACGACTTCATTTTCACCGGACTTCACAACAAGAGTGCCGTTCGAAACCGTAAGAATTTCCTCTGTTCCTTCAAAGTGAGGTTCTGAGATGAGTTCGCCTTTCGGTTTAAAAGTGACCTCATAAAATTCAATCTGCTTTTCAAGATCCAGGGGAGAGAGGGTGCGAATCGTGCACGTCGGGTTTGCGGGAAAAATGCAATTCGAATCATCGGCGCGAATTGTTTTCCAAATCTTAGGAGTCGAAGCCGATGTCGGAAGAAGTCGTGAAGGATCAACGCGAAGACCGCTCGCGATACGAAGGAGAACGACAACGGTGGGATTGGTTTTCGATTGTTCAATCTGAGAGAGCATTCCTTTGCTCACGCCGCTTAATCTCGCCACATCGTCGAGTGTCATCCCTTGTCGGATCCGTTCTTTGCGGATAATCGAGCCGAGGGGATAAGAGGCGGGAAGGATCTCTTCGTTTGATATATTGAACTTTTTGTTTGACATCTCTGTTTACTATATTAAACTTTATGTTCATGAGCAATCAGCAAATGCGATGTCTTTGTAAGGAGCATGCGGCTCCTGGATTTACCTTAACCCAAGCCCCCATTTCTTTTCCAGGTCCGGGCGAAGTTCGAATTAAAGTCAAATCCGTCGGCATTTGCGGAACGGACCTCCATATCTGGTTATGGGATAAATGGGCCGCCAGCCGGGTAAAGCCGGGAACCATTATCGGCCATGAATTTATGGGCGTGATTGATCTCATCGGTGAGGGAGTCAAAGGTCTTGCGATTGGAGATCGAGTCTCGGGGGAAGGGCATATCACCTGTGGTCGTTGTCATAATTGCCGTACGGGCGATGCGCATATCTGTGATCATGTGGATATTATTGGGATTGATATAAACGGATGCTTTGCGGATTACCTCGTTCTCCCTGCGTCGAATGTTTGGCCTTTGACCGATGATATCCCCAATCACTTGGGAGCCATTCATGATCCTTTCGGAAATGCGATGCATACAGTGATGAGTGTTCCTGTCACCGCTAAAACCGTGATGGTTTTAGGAGCAGGAATTATTGGAGCCATGGCGGTCGGAATCTGTAAGGCGATCGGGGAATTTCAAGTCATTGCCGTCGATACGAATCCTTATAAACTCGATCTCGCCAAAAAAATGGGCGCGCATCATCTTCTGAATCCAAAGACCGACGACATTGCCAAGCGCGTCAAAGAGATTACGCGTGGAGAGGGCATTGATACGCTTCTTGAAATGTCAGGAAGTCCCGTGGCGATTTCCTCGGGTCTTGATTTGATGAGAAATGGCGGAAACGTCGCTTTCCTCGGAATTCCCGCGGAGAATGTTTCCATCGATCTCGCCAAGCAGGTGGTTTTCAAAGGCTTGACGTTAAAAGGAATTAACGGACGTCGCATGTATGAAACCTGGTATCAGTGTACCGGTTTTATTCAAAATCATCTCATGGATTTCGAGCCGGTCATCACGCATCAACTTCCTTTCGAATCTTTTGAAGAGGGATTGCAATTGATGAAAGAAGGAAAAGCAGGAAAAGTAGTTCTCCATCTCGAATAAGGATTAAATCATGAATCAAAATTTTCAACGCGAACTCGAACAGGAAATTGAATCCCTTCAAAAAGCAGGGACGTATAAACAGTTTCATTCCATCGAAAGTCATCAAGGGCCTTTGGTGCGCATGGACGGAGTGGATAATGTTTTAGTTCTCTCCTCGAATAATTATCTCGGACTCGCAGGAAATCCTTCTGTCGTCCAAGCGGGGATCGATGCTTTGCACAAATATGGGGCAGGAACGGCTTCGGTTCGGTTTATTTGCGGAAAATTTTCGATTCACCAAGAACTTGAAAACGAGTTGGCAGAATGGGTCGGAACAGAATCTTCGCTTTCCTTTGTCTCCTGCTGGGCGGCCACGGAAGGATTAGTTCCGACAATTACCAATGATCAGACTGTGATTCTTTCCGATGAATTAAATCATGCCTGTATCATCGATGCGTGCCGTCTTTCCAGTAAAGCGAAGCGGACGGTTTACAAACATGCGGATATGAGCGACTTAAAAGCAAAGCTGGAAGAATTCAAAAGCTATCCCCGCAAGCTCGTCATTACCGATGGTGTTTTTAGCATGGAAGGCGACCTAGCGCCTTTGCCGGATCTCGTCGAAATCTGTCGTCAACACAATGCGATTTTGATGGTGGATGATTCTCATGGCACCGGAGTTATGGGGAAAACCGGACGAGGAGTCGCGGAGCATTTTGGAGTCTTGGGCCAGATTGATATTATCACCAGTACTCTCGGAAAAGCACTTGGAGGAGCCGCCGGTGGATTTGTCGCAGGACCTCGTTCTTTGATTCAATACTTAGAACAAAAAGCGAGAACTCAGCTGTTTAGTAATGCCCTTCCGGCAACGGTCGGAGGAAGTGCGCTCGAAGCGTTGAGACAATTAAAATCTCATCCTGAATGGGTCACCTCCCTGCACGAAAATACAGCATGGTTCCGTAAGGCACTTCATGACGCAGGATTCCAACCGCTTGAAGGGGATTCTGCTATCGTTCCCGTGATTGTGGGGGAGACCTCGAAGGCGATTCAACTCAGTAAGAGTCTGTTAAAAGAAGGAATCTTCGTCACCGGTTTTGGGTATCCCGTCGTTCCCGAAGGAAAAGCGCGTATCCGTTTCCAAGTTTCCGCGGCTCATACGCGTGAACATTTGCAACGCGCGGTCGATGTCTTGAAAAAGTTTAAGTCTGAGATTTTGTCATAAAAATCTAAAAGACATTATCTCACGCAACGACACCACGACGCGACGTAAAACAAAACCAGTTTTTCACGGCAGAGGAAAGTGAAGCGATCGGTTTTTTTAAAAACTAGAATCAATTTTCGTTCTGATCCCTTGTATCGGTTTTTGATCCATGTAAATCAATGTATTTACGTCGCGCCGTTGTGTTGTTGCGTGAGATAAATGTCTTTAAATGCAACTATTCTAACGAGGAGGGGTTTAATCCCTCGATTAAATTCCTCCTTAAACCCATTGTGATGGCTTTCGCCATCGTCACCGTCGCGTTTACAGCCAATAGCTATGCCAATATGGCGGATCACCCTAAGATTCCGAAATCAAGGCCTCTCGAGCCAACCTGTCATCACGAATGCCATCATCACGGAATGAGAGGGGAAGGAGAATATAAACATCATCCGATGAATCCCGATAAAATCGCGGATCAAATCCTCGAAAAATTTGATAAGAACCACGATGGTTTTCTCGATCGAGATGAAATTAAGACGATGATTCAAGAACACCATCACCATGACCATTTTAGAAAAGGTCCTGGGCATCATCGGCATGAAGAAAAATGTCATGAGGGTTGTGGTCATAAGCACCATGGCAAACACCACGGACATGGTCATCGCCACCATCACCCTGAGTAGTCTGTTTTAAAAGTTTGTTTACTCCTCAAGAAAACCCCGGCCAAGGCCGGGGTTTTCTGTGGAGAGAGAAAAAGAATTTTGAAATCAAAAACGCTAGAGCAATTTCGATTAAATGGTCGCATCAAGTGGGAGGGACGAGATCCTTCGAGTCCAGCATGTGGCCACAGCCTTGATGATGGAATGGCCGAAAAACTTAAAAAGAGAATGGCATCTCTGAAGAGAGGGAAGGGAACAAAAAAGGATGCCAGCATGAATCCGTGCTAGATGAAATTTGTACAATTCCTTCTTGGAGCGGAACGCTGGACTCGAAGGATCTCGTCCCTCCCGGTTTAATCGCCAAACTAAAGCAAAATGAACTAAAATGAAACGGCTTTTGCTTGTGTAAATAAAACCCGAAGAAGCCGGGCCAGTTCTTGAAGTTCAAATGGCTTTTTGAGTAAGGTGGTATTTTTCAAGGCATCGAGTTCCTGCATGGAAATGCAATTGCTGTATCCAGTCATAAGAACCACAGGAAGGGTTTCGTTTGTTTTTCGGATTTTTCGAATCAGATCCATCCCTGTAATTTTAGGCATCGTTTGATCCGTGATCACGAGATCAAAGTTGGAAATATTTTTCAAAATATCCGAGAGAAGAGAATCGTTGGATGAAATGTGGCGTGCTTGATAGCCCATTTTCGTGAGGGAACTTTGAACCATTGTTCCAATCGCTTCATGATCGTCGACGATGAGAATGTTTTCACCATTCCCTTTGATAATTTGATCGATCCGGCAAGGCTCTGTTTGAACTTCTTCCGTCGGAATAATCGGAAGATAAATCGTGAAAACAGAACCCTGGCGTGGACTGCTTTTAATCGTAATCGCCCCTTCATGCGCTTGGATCATGCTTTGAACAATTGAAAGTCCTAAGCCGGTTCCTTCGCCGCATTTTTTCGTGGTAAAGAATGGATCAAAAATTTGTTTAATAATCGATTCATCTATTCCTGATCCATTATCTTTGACGGTAATCGCAAAGTAATGGCGATAAGTCATCGTTAGATTGGGAACAGGCTGGACGGCGGTAAATTCGAGTTCTTCGAGATTAATTTCCAGAAGACCGTCGTTCGACGACATGGCATGGGCGGCATTGGTTCCGAGATTTAAGAGAATCTGGTAGACTTGAATAGGATCCGCAACGGTGAGAGAGCACTGAGAGGGAAGATGGAGATTAATTTGAATCGTAGAAGGAAGAGTGGAACGGAGCAGTTGAACGGAATCAGCAATAACGTGAGAGAGATTAACGGTTTTTTTCTCGGGTTTATGAAACCGCGTAAACGTTAAGAGTCGTTGAACAAGATCTTTGGCGATGAGTCCTGCTCTTCGAATTTCGAGGATGTAGTTCTGAAATTGAGGAGGGCATTGCGGATCTTCAAGTGCCATTTCACTGTATCCTAAAATAGGAGTGAGAATGTTGTTAAAATCGTGAGCGACTCCCCCTGAGACCGTTCCGAGAAGTTCCATTTTCTGCGATTGAAAAAGTTGAGCTTCAAGTTGGCGCTTTTTGCCGTCTAATAGTTTTTGATCGGTAATGTCACTGGCGACCCCGACGATTCGATCAATCGTTTTAGATTCTGTAAAAACGGGGAAAGCTTTGTTGTGAATCCAACGCTCTTGGCCATCCGGCCGAGTGATTCTAAATTCAACATGATGGATGCCATCGCGTTGACTTCGTTGGGCAAAGGCTTTGACCGAGGAGATATCTTCCAGGTGAATCGGATAAAACCAATGCTCCATCGATTCATAGAGTGACTCTCTCGGACGTCCCCAGATGCTATCATAGGCGGGACTCACATAAATCATCCGCTTTTCATGAGGATTCATAATCCAGAATGCTTCGTGAATATTTTCAGACAAAAGACAGAATCGCTCTTCGTTTTCTTGCAATAATTGAAGCGCCTCCGCGAGTTTCTTTTGAGTGAGAACTTGATCGAGCGCTTGTTGAACGGCGACGCCTAGGCGGCTAATCCGACCTTTGACTAAATAATCGGCCACCCCTCTTTTCATCGCCTCCACCGCCGCTTCTTCTCCTAATGTGCCGGAGACAAAGATGAAGGGAATAGGCAGGTTTTTTTCTTTTAGAATTTCAAAAGCCCGCATCCCATTAAATTGGGGCATCGTGTAGTCTGAAATGATTAAATCCGGCATTAACTCTAATGCCGCGGTAAAATCATCCTCGGTTTCCACTCGCTTCCAATCGGTTTGATAACCCGATTGACGCAACTCTCGGATCACCAATTCCGCATCGTTTACCGAATCTTCAACGATTAAAACACGAAGGGGCGTAAACATTTACTCCTCCCGTTGTGGGGGTTGATTCAATAGCAGCCAATAAAGACCCAGGTTTTCCACCGCGCTCGTAAATCCCTCGAAATTGACCGGTTTGACGATGTAGCTATTGACGCCAAGTTTGTAGCTTTCAATGATATCTTTTTGCTCTTTCGAAGAGGTCAGAACAACAATCGGAATGGCCTTTGTTTTCGGATCGGATTTCAGTTTTTGAAGTACTTCAAGTCCATCGACCTTGGGGAGTTTAAGATCGAGTAGAATGACTTTAGGCGCTTCTTTGTTAGGCCGATTTTTATAAGTCCCCTCACAAAAAATGTAGTCTAAGGCTTCGGCTCCATCGCGTGCGACGTGAACCGCATTGGAGACTTTCGATTTCTTAAGAGCTCGCAAGGTGAGTTCGAGATCTTGGGGATTATCCTCCACGAGGAGGATTTCAATGGCTTGGCTGTTATTGTTCATGATGTTTGTTTCCTTCTATTGTAAAATAAAATGTCGTTCCTTGGTCAGGAACAGAGTGGGCCCATATTCTTCCTGAGTGGCGGTGGACAATTCTTTGGACGATCGCTAGACCCACTCCAGTCCCTTCATAATCTTCAGCGCGATGGAGTCGTTGAAAAACACCAAATAATTTATGTGAGTATTTCATGTCGAACCCCGTCCCATTGTCTTGAATAAAATAAACGGTTTCCTCATTTTGTTGTCGCGCCCCAATCTCAATACGGATGGGGTTGCGTCCTCGGGAATATTTCAAGGCATTGGAAATGAGATTGACCCAAGCCTGTTGGAGAAGGGTGTGATCCCCTTGGCATGAAGGCATCTCTCCGATATTCCATTCCACAGGGAGGGATGGATTTTGAGAGAGCTGTTCTTCCAAAACAGCTTTGACGAGGGCTTGCATATGAACGGGGGCGCAGTTGAAAAGAGTTCGATTCAGCCGGGAAAAAGCGAGAAGATCATCAATGAGATGACCCATTTTTTGGGCGCTCTCTCGAATGATTTTAAGATAGCGATGGGATTCGGGAGGGAGCTGCTCCGAGAAATCTTCTTCGAGTGCTTGAGAGAATCCATCGAGACTTCGCAGCGGCGCCCGTAAGTCATGGGAAACAGAATAGGAAAAGGCTTCTAATTCCCGATTGGAAGCCTCGAGTTCCGCGGTTCTTTTTTCAACGCGTGTTTCCAGGGTTTTATTCAGAGCGATGATCTGTTGTTCTGCCTGTTTTCGCTCCGTGATATCGTTAATCGTAATGATTGCAAGTAAGGGTTTTTGATTATCCTCAAATACGAGACATCCCCCATAACTAAAAATACGAGTCCATGGGGTATTAAGTTTACGGATCGATACCTCGAAGTTCCGAAGCTGTTCCCCTCGAAGAATTCGAGAAAGAGGCCATTGCTCAAGGGGTAGAACTTTTCCATCGAGTGTCGATAATTCAAAAATCTGACCAAAGGATGCAATCGGTTGAAGATAGTCACTTCGATCCTTAAATCCATGGATTTGAATCGCCGAACGGTTGAAATGAATGAGCTCCCCTTTCAGATTAGAGACCGCGACGCCTTCCGTAATGTTTTCGAATACCGTTTGAAGTTGAGCCTCGCTCGCTCGTAACTGTTCCTCCGCATTCTTTCTTGCGGTGATATCGGCGCGAATGGCAATATATTGTCGTGGTTTTCCGTGTTCATCTAAAAACGGAACAATGGTCGTAGCGACCCAATAATAAGAACCATCCTTGGCTTTATTTTTAATTTCTCCGGACCAGACATTTCCGGAAGTGATGGTGTTCCAGAGATCCTTAAAAAATTCGGGAGGATGAAAACGGGAATTGATAATTCGATGATCTTGTCCAATGAGCTCGTCGTGAGTGTATTGAGAAATCGAACAAAACTTATCATTCACATACGTGATTTTTCCTCGCGAGTCGGTGATGGCGACAATGGCATGCTGATCGAGGGCATCTTTGAGATCGGTAATTTCGCGGAAAGATTTTTTTAATAAATTTTCAGCATGAAGACGATGGCGGGCTTCTACATTTAACGAATAAACACCCATCGTGAGTAAGGTCAGACAAAGAAAAGCGCTTAAGGGGAGAACGAGAAACGCGGTTGCGGAGGTCGTGGACGCGAGCTGTTGGTCTCGTGAGAGAAGACGATATTCTTCATTTTTCATCTCCTCCAGCAGGCTGGAGATTTGTTGAGAGAGCTGAATACCCTTGCCCGTCGAGAAAAGGGATTGAACTTCTTTAAGCCCTCGATGTTGAAGGGTTTCAATCATTTGGTCTTCCCATCGCAGTCTCAAAGGAACCCGTTCTTCGATCTGGGCGAGTCGTTGAAGTTGAGAGGAATTATCCGCAATGAGGACTTTAATTTGGCTCAGATGATCGAAGAGGATCTTTTTTTGATTTTCTCGATCTTCAATAAAAGAAGGTTTGCTGAGGATAATATAAAGACGCTCCGAGCTTGCGAGATTCCCGAGGCTATTAGAGACACTTTCAATTTCCCTCAAGACCTCTTGACGGTGGGTGACGAGAGTCGAAGAACGAACAAGTTCAGAGGTAAAGTGATGAGCGGCGTTGACAGCAATCAGCAAAAGCGCAATCCCAATGGAAAAACCGGTCGATGCTTTTTTTCCCAGCGACCAAATCCACGGTTTGTCTAAAAACTCCAAATTAAGAATCGCCGCGTTTAAAAAAATAAAAGCGAGTGCGGTATGTAAAGCAAGGCCCGTATAATTCCAAATCCTGTAATTAAGGAAAGAATCAGCCACATAGCCCAAGAGAGCAAAGACCCCGATGATCATTCCTGCAGAGCTCAGAGAAACAATGAGAGAGTGGGCTTCAGGAAAAATCTTCGACTTGAGAAAGAGAGAAATTCCGATGAGCACAAAGCAGAAAGCGGTCGACGGGGCCATTCGGCCACTATGAGACGTATGAAAATCAGTTGCCGGTGCAGAAAAAAATAAAGTATCGATTTTAAAATCGAGCCGGAAGAGATACTCCATGAGGGTGAGTAATCCCAGAAGGATGACGAGGGAAGAACATATCTGATGGACGCACTGTAGTGACTTTGAGATCTGATTTTTCGAAAAAATGAATAGCGACGTTGCACAAAGAATAAATCCAATCGCTGTATTCGGTTTCATCGCTACCCAATGGGGAGAGATGCTGGTGAAGAGAGGGATATTGCACGTCCCACCAATCAAAACCAGCAGACCAATCGCTCCGGCAAGAGCGGCATATAACCGAATCAACAATCGGTTTGCGGAAGTTTTTATGGACAATTCCATAACATCTCGTTTGCCACACGTTAGGCGATTAAAAAATCAAAAGACTTAAGAATCTTTCCGTTGTTTGGCGCTCGTGAGCGAGCACTTAACCACAGCCATAGGACATCTATTCATAAACCCTCTTTTTGAATCATTGAGTTTGATCGCCTGTGTTGATATTCCTGTCTTGTGAATAAGCTAAGCTTTAAACTTAGTCGCATTTTCTAAATGCAAAACAAATAAATAGAGGAAAAAACTCTTTTTTTCAAATAATACCTAGGCAAATTCCGAGTCTCTTTTGAGATGAGTCTATTGATTTAATCTAGAAAATGGGAGTGATTTCTCGAGAGGAAGAAAGAGAGAAACCAAAAGAAGAAGAGGCTTACGGGAAAATTTCAACCGGCGTATTCAGAGGAACAGTCGTGAAAAGTTTTTCCGCAATGAAAGAAGGAAGGCGAACGCAACCGTGGGAGGCAGGATAACCCGGAAGAATACCCGCATGAAGTCCGAGTCCTTCATGAGTAAGTCGTAGGTAATGAGGCATCGAAGCGGGGACATAGTGAAGTCCGGCGGGAGGTTCTTGACCGGCTTCGGCACTGGAATTGACAATGCCTCCTTTCGCATTCACAAAAGAACCGAAGAGATTGGATTTATGGTCTTTGTCTTTTTGAATGACCGAATAGTTCCCGGCTTTGGTGGCATACGCTTCTCGTCCGGTGCAAATGTCGCTATCCATGACTAATACGGTATCTTGAAATCCATATACTTTTTGTTCACCCAGTTTGATGACTAACTTCGTGATGGGCTTGGTTTCATCGGCTTTCCACGAATACTTGGGATTGGGAAGAATTTGGCCATTAAGCATCCGACGATGTTCGACTCGCGGGGTTCCTCCATTATTCCGAAGCCTCGAATGCTGCTCGTAAAGATTGACTTTAAAATCATCTTCTTTTTTCGATTCCATCTTTTTTTCAACAGCGGCATCGGACTCGTAATGGGGAACAGGAGTTCCTTTTTTAACAGGAGCAGGCTCATCCCATTTCACTGCCTGGGCGACAATTTCTTCCGAATAAATCACGGAAATGGAAATGATGAGAAAAAAACC
>JAZKBH010000212.1:0-15371 GCA_040388725.1 Verrucomicrobiota bacterium | reverse complement strand
TAAGAAGATTGAAGCGAAACGCTCCCATCATTCAACCTAAAAACGCGATTGCCATTGCTTTTTTACATTCTAATCGGGTTCTTTTCATGCACGGAGGTTCCTTTTTTGTTTTCAAGATTCATTCCCCCGCTAGGACGGAATGTAATGGCGAATCTTTTAACCGATAAACTCCAAGAAGTTTTCAAGAATCTGCGTGGCTATGGCAAGCTCTCCGAGAGCAATGTCGAAGACGCGGTTCGTGAGGTGCGCCTTGCTCTGTTGGCGGCCGACGTCAATTATCAAGTCGCCAAGGAATTGTGCGACGAAATTAAGCAGAAATCACTCGGAGAAGAGGTTTTAAAGTCCATTAAGCCGAGTGAGCAGTTTGTTAAAATTTTCCATGATGAACTGATCTCCAAATTTAACGAAAAACAACGCCCGCTCTCTTTGGACCGTCCTCTTCGGATCTTACTTTGTGGACTCAACGGTGCGGGTAAAACAACGAGTGCCGCCAAGCTCGCCGCTTTCTTTAAAAAAAATCGAGAGGATGTGGTTCTGGTCGCTGGAGATTTGAAGCGTCCTGCCGCCATCAAACAGCTTCAGACTCTTGGCGAACAGATCCAAGTCCCTGTTTTGGCTTACCCCGAAGAGACCTCCGTGCAGCGTGTGGCCGAACGGGCGCAAGAGGATGCGAAAAGACTTTTTGCGAAAATTTTAATTTTTGATGCCGCGGGTCGACTCGATGTCGATGAAGAGCTTTTGACTGAACTTCACGAGGTGGCTCAGGCCTGGAAACCCCAGGAAACTCTCCTCGTGGCAGATGCCGCTACCGGCCAAACAGCGGTGAAGGTGGCACAGGCGTTTCAAAGTAAAGTTTCTCTGACCGGCGTGATCCTTTCGAAGTATGATGCCGACGCCCGTGGGGGGGCTGCTCTCTCTCTTTTACAAGTGACGGGATGTCCGATTCAATTCCTTGGGATTGGTGAAAAACCGGATGCCTTAGAGTTTTTTATGCCCCAACGGGTCGTCGACCGACTCCTCGGGATGGGTGACATTATTGGGTTGGTGCAGAAGGCCCAGGAGGAGTTTGATCTCGACTCCGGAATGCGGCTTCAAGAGAAAATTAAGAAAAATAAGTTCGATCTCCAGGACTTCATTGATCAGATGCGATTTATACGGAAGTTAGGCCCCCTGCAAAATCTGCTTGGCATGATCCCCGGAATGTCCCATATTGACCCTTCTCAAATTGATGAAAAGCGCCTCAAACGAGTCGAGGCGATTGTTCTATCGATGACCCCGTTGGAAAGAAAGAAGCCGGACGTGATGAACGCCCGACGTCGCCAACGGATCGCCAAAGGCAGCGGCAATTCGGTAAGTGATGTGAATGACTTACTGCGACGATTTGAGGAAATGAAAAAAATGATGCAGAAGATGACTCAGGGGAATCCTGAGAAACTTCTCAAACAAATGATGAGCCGGCGCTAAGCGAAAGCGAGCCGCCGCAAGGAAAGGTAACGATGGCATTATCAATTCGACTTCGACGTGATGGAACTAAGAATTCACCCTACTACCGTGTCGTGGTGACCGAAGGTCGTAGCAAACGTGACGGAAAGTTCGTAGAACTCGTCGGCACTTATGATCCCAAGAAAGCTGGGACCAATTACACGCTGAAAAGCGATCGTATCGCGTATTGGATGAAAGTGGGAGCAAAACCGAGCGAAACGGTAGCTTCGATGATCAAACGTACCGCGAAAGCGAAATAGTTTAATCTCAATTTTTCCAGACCGTGAAATACTTCCTGGAATTTGTCCTCTCTCGGTTGGTCGATCATCCCGATGACGTGGACGTCCAGGAGGTCGCCACGGAGCGGGGGATTGTTTTTTACCTGACCGTTCATCCTGATGACGCCGGTAAGATCATCGGAAAAGGCGGGCGCACGATCAGCTCGATCCGCGCCCTCTTGAACGCCGCCGTTGCGAAGCCCGAAATGCGCATCGCGGTGAAGCTTTGTGAGTAGACGCTCCTTTTTTGAGCGCGCTACGGAATGGGGGAGGCCGAAAAAACAGGTCTCACACAAAGTCGCCAAGAGCACCAAGGAAATTCATTTCTTTAGGGCGAATTTTTCAAAAACATAAAATTAGTTTTTGTGGAGTCGTTGTCTTTTTTCCGTGTGTTCTGTGTATTCTGTGGTTACTTTTTTGTTTTTATCTTATGCGAATCGATGTCCTCACTCTCTTCCCTGAAATTTTAGGAGGAGCTTTGCCTCATAGTATTTTGGGACGGGCTTCGAGAGAGAAAAAGGTTGAGTTTCATCTTCATCAATTGCGGGACTATGCCTTGGATAAACATCGGATTGTCGATGATCGTCCTTATGGAGGAGGTCCCGGAATGGTTCTCAAGTGTGAGCCTTTAGTTCGCGCCATCGAGGCGATTCAATCACTCGGGGAAAGGGCTCACGTCATTTTTATGAGTCCCGGAGGAAGGAAATTTGATCAAAAAATCGCCCAGGAGTTTTCGGAGCGGAGGCGTCTTTTGATTCTTTGTGGACACTATGAGGGAATCGATCAGCGCGTGATTGAAGGCTGGGTCGACGAAGAGATTTCCATCGGAGATTATGTTTTAAGTAATGGAGCCGTGGCGGCATTGGCCGTGATTGATGCGACCGTCCGTCTTCTTCCCGGAGTTTTAGGGAATGAAGAATCAGCAGGGGATGATTCCTTTAGCCAAGGACAACTCGAAGGGCCCCAGTATACTCGTCCCGAGGAATTTCAAGGCCGTAAGGTCCCGGAGATTTTATTAGGGGGAGATCACGGAAAGATTCGCGAATGGCGCTTGGCCCAAGGTCGGGAAAAAACAAAGTTAAGACGACCCGATTTAGGATAGTTCTCGATTTTACATTCGAAATGGAGGAGACGTCCCGATTTGAATTAGGGGTCTCCACTAAAAACAGTCTTAAGACATTATCTCACGCAACGACACAACGACGCGACGTTCAATCTCGCTCTTTTCTAAAAAGCCAAGAATAAGATAAATGAGAGAAGCTCCTGGGTCTGTAAAAGAGAAATGTGAATTTTCTTCTACGTCGCGTCGTTGTGTCGTTGCGTGAGATAATGTCTTTAAATGAATTTTCATTCGGTTGGACTCGCCTAGGGAGGATGGGGATCATTTTTTTGTTTTTAAACCGCAACTTCCTAGTAGATTATTTATATGAGCGCTTTTCGAATTGGAATTGTGACCTGCGGTGGAGATTGTCCCGGTTTAAATGCAGTGATTCGAGGAGTGGTCCGTTCTGCGAATCAGCAGGGATGGGAAGTTTTTGGTTTTGAGGAAGGATATGAAGGTCTCCTCGCTCCTGCAAAATATCGGCTTCTCGCGAAACAAAACACAGCAGGGATTCTCTGTCTCGGTGGCACCATTCTAGGAACCTCTAATCGGGGACGTTTTGCGGCAAAGATTGGCCAAGGAGAAAAGCATTTAATTGATCCCGAAATCATTTTGGAGGCCAAAAAAACATTGGAAGAACTGCAGATCCAGGCCTTGGTCTGCATCGGCGGCGATGGCTCTTTATCCACGGCGTTGCAGCTTCAAGACGCCGGAGTGAATGTCGTCGGCGTTCCCAAAACGATCGACAATGATCTTTCCTGCACGGCGACTTCCTTCGGATTTGATTCGGCGATTGAGTGTGTCGCCGATGCATGTGATCGACTGCATACCACCGCGACGAGTCATCGTCGGGCCATGGTGCTCGAAGTCATGGGCCGATATGCGGGATGGATTGCGCTCTATGGGGGAATGGCGGGCGGTGCGGATCTTATTTTGATTCCAGAAATTCCTTTTAAAATGGCCTCCGTAGAAGCCTTTATCAACCAACGTCGCGCGATTGGGGCACGGAGCTCAATCGTCGTGGTGGCAGAAGGAGCCTTTCCTCAGGGGGAAGCTTTGATGGCTTTAAAGGGATCGAATAAAGAAGGAGAATTGAAGTTAGGCGGCATCGGACAAAGGGTCAGTGATGAAATTCAAGCACGGACCGGGCAGGAGAGCCGTTGCGTCGTTCTCGGTCATCTTCAACGAGGAGGCGATCCGACGACGACCGATCGTATTTTGGGAACGCGATTTGGAGTTCATGCGGTTGAGTTAATCAAAGAGAAAAAATTTGGGCATATGGTCAGTTACCTGAACTATGAGGTTGGAGCGGTGACGATCGCCGATGCGGTGGGGATTTTAAAGACCGTTCCTCCCTCCAGTCAGATTATAGCGGCGGCGCGAGCCACGGGGATTAGCTTCGGAGATTAACCGCAGAGGCGCAGAGAGACGCGAAGGAAAATCATTTTTTTTCTTAAACCCAGATTCGTCATTAGAGGTGAATCTATGGAGGGAATAAAGAAACCAAAGTGGTGAATGAAATCTTGGGGGGATTAACCTCGAGCGACGCCGAGATTTCGGCTTCCGCCGAAACATTTTTGTATTTCTAATGCAAAAAGTGGGTTAAAACAAAGAAAATGTCTTTTTCTGAATTCCATTTTTTCTTCTAAGTTTATTCCCTTCCTCTGCGATCCTTTGCGCCTCTGCGGTTCACATGGTTTTTGTCTTTGAATGTTCAGGGTTGAAATGCAGCGCTTTCGCCTCTAAGAAGGAGAGATGAATTTTAAACAGAAGCTTCTTCATCATTGGCAAGCGAAGCTAGGCTCTTTTCTCGCCGCTTGTGTTCTTTGGATTGTTTTGAAGGAAGCCTTTGAGCCAGGGACATTAGACCAGATTTTGACCGGGACTCGTGTGAAGTCGAATCCGACTCAGCAAAAATAATTTTACAGAAGCTATTTCATGAAATCCTCTATCTTCGGGACCGATGGGGTCCGCGGAACCGCAAATCGTTATCCCGTCACGGCAGAAGTCGCGCTTCAGATCGGAAAAGCGGTCGCTTACGTCTTTAAACAGAATCATCCTCAGCCGCAGATCGTGATTGGAAAAGATACCCGTCTCTCCGGATACATGCTCGAGAGTGCCATTGCGTCGGGAATTACCTCAATGGGAGTGAACATTGCTTTACTCGGACCGATGCCAACGCCTGCCGTGGCTCATTTGACTCGAACTTTACGCGCGGCTGCAGGAGTCGTGATCAGTGCCTCTCATAATCCTTTTGAAGATAATGGAATTAAAATATTCCAAGGAAATGGCTACAAGTGTGAAGACGCATTGGAGGCAAAGATTGAATCCCTCCTTTTTTCGGAGACCTTAGAAAAAGCGGCTCCTTCCGGGGATAAAATTGGACGTGCGGTCCGGATCGATAAAGCCGATGCCCGTTACTCCGAAATGGCGAAAGCCTCTTTTCCGACCGATCTAAATTTATTTGGAATGAAGATCGCTTTGGATTGTGCCAATGGCGCAGCCTATAAAACTTCTCCCGAAGTCTTGACCGAGTTAGGCGCGAGCGTGACGGTTCTTCATAACCAGCCGAATGGTTTAAATATCAACGAAAAATGCGGCAGTACCTATCCCGAAGTTGTTGCTGCGGCGGTGAAACAAATCGGAGCAAATATTGGAATCTCGCATGATGGAGATGCGGATCGCGTCATTCTTTGCGATGAAAAAGGGGAAATCGTCGATGGGGACGAAGTGCTGGCTATTTTAGCATTAAACATGCTTCGCCAGGGGAAACTCGCTCAAAAAACATTGGTTTCCACCGTCATGAGTAATTTTGGATTGGATGAAACATTGGAAGAGGCCGGTGGAAAAGTCATTCGGACCGGAGTCGGAGATCGCTATGTGATTGAAGCGATGATCGAAAAGAATTTAAACCTCGGCGGAGAACAATCCGGCCATGTGATCGTTCGTGATCATGTTACCACAGGGGATGGATTAATCACCGCGTTGCAGATTTTAAGAATCATGCGAGAGACTGGAACGCCGCTGAGTGAGCTTAAGAAATGTCTTAAAAAATATCCGCAACGATTAATCAATCTCAAGGTCAAAGAAAAGCGCTCTTTCGAGTCCGTTGCTGGACTCAATGAGACGATTTTAGCGGTGGAAAAAGAGATGGCCGGCAAAGGACGAGTCTTACTTCGCTATTCAGGAACAGAACCGAAAATCCGCCTTTTGTTGGAAGCCCGCGAAGAAGGAAAAATTGACTCATGGGCCGAGAGGATCCTCGACCCCATCCGAAAAGAATTAGTTGTCGCTTAGAAAATACATCTCACACAGAGACACAAAGTCACAAAAAAAGATCCGCAGATTTTAAAGACAGTGTTTTTGGTTTAAACAAAGAAAATTCTGCCTTTCCGTCGAGTCGTCGTGCCGTTGTGCGAGTCTATGTATTTTCTGTGTCTTTGCGTCTCCGTGTGAGACGCTGCATTTTTTTCATATTTTTCTGGTTTCGATTTGAACCTCTTGCATGATCGGTTTTGAAAAACTATGAAATATACTCGTCTTTGGATGGTTCTCCTTCTCGCTCTCTTTTCAATTTCTAATTCTTTTTCTCAAAACGCAAAGGAACATCTTGCTCCTCCTATCGATTATGTTTTGGCGAGACTCTGGAGAAATCTACAACTTCAGGATTTTAAATTGGAAGGCTATGTGCGTACGGAGAAAAAGAAGTACCCGATTGTCCTTCGGACGAAAGCTCGTGAAATGATTTATGAATTTCAAGATCAACCGATTCAAATTCGTGTCGTTCTCAATCCCGATCAAAGCGTTGTCGAAAAACGGGCCAATTCCGGAAGTCCTTGGAAAGCGGTGACAGGGAAGGACCGTTTACAAAAAATTCTCGATACCGATATGACCTATGAGGATTTAGGAATGGAATTTTTACGTTGGGATAATGTGAAATCCTTAGGAAATGACTCCATTAAAACGCTTCCTACATGGGTTTATGAGGCCGAACCGAATCAACCGAGCTCTTATTCAAAAGCCCGCTATTGGATTAGCACTCAATATTACGCTTTCATGCAAGTCGACGCTTATAACTCCAAAGGCCAAGTGGTCAAACGAGTCGAAGTGAATGGGATTCAAAAAATTGGGGTCGCTTATGTCATTCAAGAAATGCAAATTTCGACGATGATCCCCGGAAGAGATCTTTCTTCTTCTCGTACTTGGATCGATATCCGTAATGGTGAACCAGGAAAGTCGGGAATTTAAAGGCCGTATGGCATCGATTTTAGGATGGAGAGGATTGTGAATTTGAAGGGACCCTAAAGTGATAGATTGGTTTCAAATTATATCAAATTACTCTTAAATGTCCTAGGATTTGACCCGGCAGTTTATCTTCCTTATCGATACAAATCAGATTTTGATCTTCGATTTTCATCCTCTCCCTTGACAGAAATAGAAGCGCTCTTAGCCTCTTTTTTAAGGAAAATTCATGCAATCTTCTTTTCGGGATTTTATCCCTGCTGGTAAAGGATACTGGTCGTCTGCTTCGGAAAACGAGTGGAATGATTGGAATTGGCAATTACGCAACCGCGTTAATCGGATTGATCAACTTTCATCCAAGATCACGCTAACGCCCGACGAGCAGGCAGGAGTTGCGCTCTCCGAGAGTAAGTTAGCGATGGGGATTACGCCTCATTTTTTCAATCTGATTGATCCCCATGATCCTCATTGTCCGATTCGTCAACAAGTGATCCCGCGTTCTGCAGAGATGACTCTCTCTCCCGGAGAGTTAGCGGATCCGTGTGGCGAAGATGCTTCCATGCCGGTTCCCGGTCTGGTTCATCGTTATCCCGATCGAGTGCTCTTTCTGGTGACCGATCGTTGTGCCTCTTATTGTCGTTACTGCACGCGGAGCCGCGTGGTCAGTGGCGTCGGGGAGCAGCATTTAGAAACCGATTTTACTCGTGCGATTCGTTATCTTAAAGAACACACCGAGATTCGAGATGTCTTGCTTTCAGGAGGAGATCCCCTTCTTCTCTCGGATCAGAAACTCTTTACGATTTTAAAATCCATTCGCGATATTCCTCATATCGAATTTATTCGGATTGGAAGTCGTATTCCTATATTTCTCCCTCAACGGATTACTCCTCAACTGGTCGATATGCTCAAGCAATTTCATCCGCTTTGGATGAGTGTGCATACAAATCATCCGAAAGAGCTGACGACGGAAGTTCAAGCGGCTCTCGGTCGTTTAGCGGATGCAGGAATTCCTCTTGGGAATCAGGCGGTGTTGTTGAAAGGGATCAATGATGATCCAGAAATTTTGAAAACACTTTTTCAAAAATTACTTCGCTGCCGGGTACGTCCTTATTATCTCTATCAGTGTGATTTGATTCAAGGGTCCGCTCATTTCCGAGTTCCGATCCAACGCGGATTAGAAATCATGGAGCAGATTCGGGGTCATACCACGGGATATGCCGTTCCTCAATATGTCGTCGATGGTCCGGGAGGTGGAGGAAAGATTCCTTTGAATCCCGACTATGTCGTGGCGAAAGAACCCGATCGTTGGATTTTGAAAAATTATAAGGGCGAGCTTTTTGAATATCACGAAGCTCCGACCGAAGTCGAATCTGAAGTCAAGACCGCGACCGAAGACATGGCGTTTTAAGAGTCTTACTTAAACTGGAGGGGCACAGGCTCTGTGCCTCGGGGGGCCGGGGGAGAAGGCAGCCCCGACAAGTCGCATGGGCGTCAATCTAAGAAGAATTTTTCATGAACGGGAGGGATGAGCTCCGCGAGTCCAGCATTTGAGATCACTCCAAAATGACTCGCATTCTAAAAACCCTGAATGATTTTGGCACCTCCGCACTCCCTGTGGCTGTTTTGTCTTCGAAGATGCCAGCATCACCTCAATCAAAGGGTGATTCCAAAATCCTAAAACCGTCCAACACGCTGGACTTGCGGCGCTTATCCCTCCCGTTCAAAGAACCTCCCCCTTTAAGTTGACGCCCATGCGACAAGTCGGGGCTGTCCCTTCAAGTTATAGTCCAATAAATCACTTAAACAAAAGCATTCTCAAAACATGAGTTTTTTGTGCCGTCGTGTCGTTGTGCGAAACACGGTCTTTGTTCTACTGCGATGTTCCGCGAAGGACATCCACCGGTTGGAGTCGAGCCGCACGTCGTGCAGGATAGTAAGCCGAGAGGAAACAGGTAATCATCGAGAGAAACGCGGCGAGAGCGTAGTGTTGCCAGGACCAGGTGACGATAAAATGATCCGCTTGGAAAATTCCTCGAATTTTAATTGGAATCGTAGAGACGACGACCGTGAGAATCGCTCCCAAGAGCGAGCCGGAGAAAATTCCCAATAAACTTAAGAGGGCTCCCTGCCAGAGAAAGATAGCGGCAATATCAAATTGGAAATAACCCATTGATCGGAGAATGGAAATTTCTTTGGTCTTATTTAAAACAGACATATTTAAGATGAAAAAGATGGCGAATCCGGCCATTAAAATAATGGCGGAAACGGAAATCGTTGCAAAAATTTGAATCGCTTGGAATGTCGCGAGCATCGCTTTTTCTCGATCCTGCCAAGGGCGTGATCGGTGGGAGAAGTGATCTTCAAAGGCGGCGGCAAGAGCAGGAGCTTCTTCTGGATTTTCGACACGAACGAGAATGGAAGAGGTATAATAGGGTTTTCTTAAGACCGATTGAGCTGCTTTTCGATGGAGATAAACGGTTTTTTCATCGATGGCATTGATACCGCTTTGAAAAATTCCGGCGACTTTAAAGCGACGGCTATCGCCTTGATCGGAATTGATCCAAACGTTTTCGCCGGGCGAAATTTGCATCCGCTCCGCAAGCAAGGATCCAACAAGAGCGGAGGAGCCATCGTTTCGGAAGTCTTCTAAATTTCCTTGGATAATTTGCTTCGCAAGATCGGTCGTATCCAAGTGGAGTTCCAAGTCGATGCCTTGGACATTGGTGACGTCATTTAATAGCCCGGAACGGATAAAAGCACGATCCTCGACAATGGGCGTACAGGAGATGACTTGAGGATAAGTTTTAATCACGCGGATCATGCGGTACGCGTCCGGAATTCCGGGATAGAATTTTCGAGGTTTTTGATTCTCGACAGCGATCATATTATTTTGGGAAGCATTCCCCACGAGCATCGAATAACGGGGTTGGAAACGATCGGAGATGACAATACTTCCACGCGTTCCCACGGTGCTCTGAATATAAAAGTTTTTAAACCCCTGGGAAACGGCTTGCGCCATAATAAAAAGCGCGATGCCGACGGTGACGCCCAAAACGCTCAAGAGCATCGAGCGCTTGTTCTCAAGTAAGAACCGGAGGGCGATAAAAAGCGGAGGGGGAAGTTTCAAAAGGGATTCTCCAAAAGAATACGAAATCAGGATTTTGCGATTCGGGTACGGACCCAGTTTCCGGTTTTAAATTTATCCTGATCCGAAACAATGACCGCATCGTTATCTTCGATGCCTGACTTAATCTCGGTTTTTTCGATGCTTTTAAATCCGATTTCAACCGGAACTTCATAAACAGTACCATGGCGGACGACGAGGACCTTGTTGCCATGACGGATCGCTTTGGTCGGAATGATAATCGTGTTTTCGCGTTCGCCGATCACGACGTTCATTTCGCCCGTCATTCCGGGGAGAAGATTGGAGGGAGGATTTTCGAGTTTAAAGATGACTTTATAATTTTGGTTATCGCCTTGAGGAAGGGTCTCCATGAGAGTTCCCAAAAAGTTGTCTCCAGAGAACGGATAAAGTTGGATGACCGCTTTCATTCCGACTTTTAATTTTCCGATATCTTCTTCACTCACTTGAGCGACAATCTGGTTTTGACTGCTTCCAATACGGACCAATTGGGCTTGGGTATTGACGTATTCTCCGACGTTACAGTAAACATCTAAAACTTGGCCTGTGACCGGGGAGTTAATGCGAAGTTGGCCCACTTGTTCTGAAAGATCTTTATATTTTTGTTCGTTAATATTGACGTCGGATTCCAGCGTAATCGTTTCGGTTTTGACGCTATTTCGCAGAGCTTCGAGTTCGTTTTGAGCTCTTTCGTATTCCAGGGCGGCAATATTTCCCGCATCAAAAAGTCTTTTTAAACGAACAATTTCAGATTCTTTGCTTTTCAGAAGACCTTGTGAGGCAGGTCCAATCGCTCTTTTCGCTTTCGCTTGCTCCAGCTCGGTTCGAGCGGCTTCGGTTTGGCGTTGAATGGTTTCATCTAAAGTCTCGGCGATCATATCGCCTTTTTTGACCTCTTGACCGGGGCGAACACTCACAGAATTGAGAAGTCCGGAAACACGGGAGCGTACAATGACTTGAGTGACGGGTTCGGTATTGACGGTTCCGTAAACGGCGGAGGTCGCTTTTCCACGCTTAGCGATGGAGACTTCGGCTTCGGGACGCGTAAAAAAGAGAAGAATTGCAAGAAGGAGAATGATTCCACCGACCATCAACCATGAAGGGGAGCCTGCCTTGGTCTTTGGAATTTTCCCTGAATACTTTTTAAAGCTATCCTGAAGGGGTTTTAGTTTATGGAGGATCGTCGTTAAAGTCATAAAGTAGGCGGAATGCTATCGAAGGAGTGGAATACGGACAATAGTAAATATGAGCTTCTCCTGAACTCTTTTAAACCGTAGGGAAAGGGTTGAGTTTTCAAGGGGCTATGCTTGAATTTAAAGATGCGTTTGATAAGATTTTTTGCCCTCCTTTTAATCATATCCTCCATGCTTCATGCCCGCGTTGGGGAGACCGTGGAGGAGATTCGCTCTCGACATGGGGCCGGCAAAGAAGTGGGGGCCTCTCAGATTGTTTTTACGATTGATGATTTTGATGTGACCATCTCTTTTGAAAAAAATAGGTCCGTGATGGAGATTTATACGCCTCATCTGGGAAATGATAGCCAAGTCCGTGAAATGAAGCTCTCCGATGTTCAGAAGCTTTTGGATCTTCAAGGCCAAGGTAAAAGTTGGATCAAAAGCGAAGAAGACGCGGGCGGCAAAGCACTGTGGCTGAGTGCGGATGGAAAACTGTATGCGAGATTTTTGGCTCACTTTAATACGTTGACCTTTGCTCCGAGTTTAAAGGAGCTTCCGAAGTCGTAACCCATTTCCTCAGTATGTCGCATTTGATCAATTTACAAACAGGAGAGAAAATCCTGTTAGATCGGATGTTGAATTTTGGACGTTTGGAAGGATGTGAAGTCCGGATTCCCGATAAAAGTATCTCTCGGAAACATGCGACGATTGAGATTCGGGGAGAAAGTTTTGTTTTTTTGGATTTAGGAAGTGCGAATGGTTCAAGGATTAACGGTGTAGATGTTCAAGGAGAAAAACCTCTTCAAAATGGAGATCAAATCCAAATTGGAGATTTTATCTTTGAAGTTCATCTGACGCCTTCTTCCGCACGAGAATCTGCACCAATCCCCCTTCCATCAACAAAGGAAGAGAAACAAAAAGTTTTTTTGACGGTTTATCTTCACCCTCTTTTTTCGAGCGATACTCCATGGATCTCCTCGGAGATTTCGGCAGTTATTGACCGATTGATTCCCCTTTGTCGAGGATGGGTCGAAAACCATGATGGAGAATTTTTAAAAAGTGATCTGAAAAAAGTTTCGTTTGTCTGGGCGGACGGAGGAATTTCCCATCGATTTAAAGCGCTCGCTGCCGTGCGAACGATTCTTCTCGGAGTAAAAGGATTTTGTCGCGAAAGCGACCCTTCTTTACGAGAGCGGCTCTCCCCCCAGAAAATCTTTTCGGTTCTTCATGAAGGATCGGAGATTCGCTCCGTGGATTCGCTGGAATTGGAAATTCAATCGATCTCAGAAGCCATCCTTGTCACACAAGAATTTATCGAAGGTTGGTCCGATCGACCAAAGGTCGAAGAGGTAAAATTAGAGGGGATTTCAGGTCTTCAAAAAGTTTCGGAGATCTAGATTTTATTTCGGTAGAGAGTCGGAAGGTGAATACAGAAACAGCTTCCTTTTCCGGGCTCGCTGGTCACTTCAATGCTGCCCCCCATGAGTTCGATAAAAGTTTTTGAAATCATGAGCCCGAGGCCTGTTCCGCCAAATTGGGGGGAGATTGAAGCGTCGGCTTGTTGGAAGTCGTGAAAAAGTTTTTGAATTTGTTCCGGAGTCATGCCAATGCCCGTATCTTTGATTTCAAAATGAGTCCAGGAAATTCCCTGTTGAAGATCGGAAAAAACACGAAGCGAAATGGTTCCGGCAGTCGTAAATTTATTGGCATTTCCGAGAAGGTTCAGAAGCGTTTGACGTATTTTTTTTGCATCTTGAATCAAATCCAAGGGCGCGTAGCGACTTTCCATGGTAAAAGTGTTTTTCCTCGATTTAAAATTAGGTTTGAGAATGCCGATGGTTTCATCGAGAAGGTCGGCCAAGTTAAATTTTTCAGGATAAATCTCCATTTTTCCCGCTTCATTTTTGGAAAAATCGAGAATGTCATTAATCATGTTCAGAAGGTGTTTGCCGGCAGACTCAATTCTTTGGAGATCCTCAACATAGCGGTGATTTTGAGGTTGTGATTCGAAGTCTTCGATGAGGAGCTCGCTGAAGCCGATGATTCCCGATAAGGGAGTGCGAAGTTCATGGCTCATATTAGCAAGAAATCGTGCTTTGGTTTGTGTCGCAGATTCTGCCACTTGTTGGGCAGCCGCAAGATCTCGGTTGAGTTGAACTTTGGTTTCGAGTTCGGATTGGAGTTTATTATTGATGGTCTGGAGTTCATTGGTGCGGAGTTCGACTTTTTCTTCCAGAGAGTTATTTGCCTCTTCCAGTTTCTGAATGGAGATGCGAATTGAATCTCTCATGAGTTCGAGGTTGTGAGCGAGATCGCCAATTTCATTGGGAAGGTGGACGTTCAGCGTTTGATGGAATTCCCCTTTTGCGATTTGAGATGAAAAAGTGTGGATTTTTTTGATGGGATCTAAAATATTTTTTTGAGTAAAAATAAAAACAAGAGTGCTTAAAAAGACGATGACAACGAATTCATGCAGGGCAGTCATCCAAAAACTATGGAGAATGGTAGAATGAAAACTTTGGAGAGAGTAGACCAAATGCAATTCTCCAATTTTTTTTTCCTGATAAATAATATCGGAAACCGTTTCTCGTAAATCGCTTTTTGGGGTCAGGCCTTTTTGATAGGAGACCCCTTTGTTTCCTTGTTGAAGTTTGGAGAGGAATTCATTTTGATCGGTATAAACCACGAAGGAGAGAAGGTTGTCATCCATTAAGGCGGTATGGGCGGTCGCTTCCGCATAGTTATGATCCAGATTCCAAATCGCAGGACCGAGGGTGAGGGTAGAGAATCGATTCAGATCCATAATCTGGCTCTCCAAATCCCGTTTTAGGTGAGAGTAGTCATCATAAAAACGATAGCCTTGCGTCACGGTCGTGATGACGGTCACTAGCAAGGAAAGAATGATCGCAAAATGGAGAGCGATTCTTTTTTCAAAAAAATCAAATTTCATGGCACCCAATCTTTGATGCCATAAGAGTCTAAAATAGTTTTTAGTTTTCCGGAGGAACGAAGTTTTTCGACTCCTTCCTGTAGGAGTTTTGCGTAAAGGGGAGACTTGGAGTTTTTGGGGGAGAAAGCGATATAAACCTCGTGAGAGCCATTCACTCCGACGGTTTCTAAATGGAGTTCCAATTTCCGATCTTGGATCAGATAGTCGACGACATTTTTACTTTCTAAAAGAGCATCAATGCGGCCTTTCTGAAGTTTCATAAGATTTTGATAAAGAGGATCCTCTCCGGAAACGGCTTGAACCCGCTTTGGGTTACTTTGATTTTTCTGAATATAAGTATCGATGATCTCTCCGTAGGAGTAGCCATTGGCGACACCCAAAGAGATTTCTTCTAAAGAGGATGCCCCTTTAAAGCGCCACGATTTTCCCGGAAGAGCATAAAAATACTCGATGGATATTCCCTCCGATTTTCCGGAAAAAACAAAGTCGGGAGCATCCGTTTTATAAGCTCCTGCAATGGCATCCAGAGTTCCTTTGCGGCCTTCTTCTACCGCTCGCGTCCAGGGAAGTGTTTTGTATTCCACTTTGATTCCATGAGACTCGAAGACGGCTTGGGCGATTTCAATAAGATAGCCGACTTTTCCTTGTTTAAGGTTGCCCGTGTAAGGAAGCCAGGGGTCTGCCGCGATGGTGATAGTTTCACTGATTCCCCCTAGAGGAAGAAGAATGAAAAAAAGTAATAAAATCGGAAAAAGTTTTTTCATGCTTGTGCGAATGAAGAGATTAAATTCCAAAGCCGAGAATAAAAGAGAAATGATTTGAAAGTTAATTCTTAGATTCAAGCTTATTGGACGAGCGCTCCATCCAGGTTTTGATCTCTTAATTTATGCATGTCTTTTTAAAGATTTATGTCAGACTTTTAGAGTGAAAACGTCATCCCGGCGCAAATGGAGTGAAAGAAATTTCACTCCGTAATCACTGACTAAATCTTTCAATTATT
>JAZKBH010000211.1:0-2205 GCA_040388725.1 Verrucomicrobiota bacterium | reverse complement strand
CCCCTCGTAGGCCGACCGCAGGCTGACGACCGTCTGCTTCATATCCGCCGCTTCAAGGCCCCCTTTGATCCTCCACAAATACTCGGGCACTTCCTCGGTCGAGCTTTCATTCAAGCGTCCATTCAAGAGATCTAAATAGGTCGAAATCGCATCGTCCTGCCGATTTAACTTCTGAAGCGACTTTCCTTTTTTAAACCCTGCCTCATTCCATTGTTGAATCTTAGCGCTCTTTGTTTGAATCACTTGCTGATAAGCTTGAATAGCCAACTCGTACTTTGTCGGATCCGTCGATGCCACTCCCATCAAGCTGGATCGCTTTATCGAACTTCAACTGTTGCACATAAATTTTACCCTGTAACAAACGAGCATCAATTTTCAATGGGGAAGATTCTGGAATTTTTTCCAAAGAAGCAATGGCAGCAGCCATATCCCCGCGACCGAGCGCCGATTTTCCCGACCAGTACTGAGCATCATCGTTCAAATCGCTATTAGGGAAATCCCGTCCGAGTTGATCGAAATAGTTTTGGCTATTTCCATAATCCTGTTTTTGAAAATAAAACTCGCCGAGACTAAATAAAAAATGAGGACTCTTCGGATGCTTTGGATATTTTTTAAGAAGTGAGAGAAGACCTTCCACCATCTGGGATTCGGAGACTTTTTTGATCGCAAAACCGGAAAAAAGGGCCTTATAAGCGACTTCCGGAAAAACAGGATCATCTTGCGATTGAGCCGCAATTTTTTCGTAAAGCTGCCAAGCTTCCTCATATTTTTCCGATTGATAAAGAAGATCGGCATATCGAACTTGGAGAAGCGTCGCATTCCCCCCTTTGGAACTTTGAAGCAATGTTTCCAAGGATTTCCGGGCCTCTTCGGTCGCTCCCATTTTTTGAAGCAAGGTCACCTTTTCTAAAACAATCCGATCTTTAAAGGTGCTTTGAGGAAACAGCTTATTAAATCGTTCTTCGTATTTGGCGAGAGCCGTGGAATTTTCTTGGAGCGAACTAATCATGACTAAATTAAAAAGGGAGCGCTCTCCCAAAGAACTCTCTTCGGTCATCGCCTTTTCGTAGGCACTCACTGCTTCGGGGTAATTTTTAAGACGGGTCTGAATTTCTCCCATTTCAAAAAGCGCTTCACCTCGAAGTCGAGGGGTCGATCCTTCCTCTAGAATTTTTTTGTAAAACTCCAGAGAGGTCTCAAATTTACTTTGAGTTTGGTAAAGTTTTCCTAATTCCAAATAAACCATGTACCGCATGGTCGTCTTCGGATAAGCGACTAATAGGGCTTCAAAAGTCGAAACGGCTTTCTCTTCCTCATCATTATCCGCGTAAGCTTCTGCAATCGAAAAAAGTGCCATGGAGGAGTTGCTTTTCTCCTGATTTTTCGAGACATACTCTTTTAATTTTTCGACCGATTCAGGAAGCTTTTTCTGTAAGCGAGCCGCATCGAGAAACCCCTTAAATCCGGCATGTTTTAAGGATTCAAGTTCCGTAATATTAAAAACTTTTTCGTAAGCTCCTTGAGCCTTTTCGAGTTCTTTCGTGGCTTGAAGTGCATGCCCTAATCCTAACCAAGATTTAGCGACAATGTCCTTGGGAAAAGCTTTCGTGTCCTGAGTCACTTTTTGGTAAGCCGCAATCGCCTCTTTCCATTGTTTCAATTGGGAGTTTGTTTCCCCAAGCCAATAGTACATTTCATAACTCAGCTCGCCCTTGAGTTTGGATTGTTTGAGTGACTCTAATTGATTTTGAGCCTCTTTCCATTGACCTTTGATCAACGCACCCAGTGCCAAATAAAGAGCCGCCTTCTGTCCCGTCGGATCATTCGGTTTGTTTTGAGACAACGCCAGAAGAACGGAACGACCTTCATCTTCTTTTTTCTCCCGTAGAAGACTTAGACCGAGACCTAACTGGGCTTTGTCGATTTCAGACGCCTTCGGATATTCGGCCAAAAACTCACGATAACGAGCTTCCGATTGAGCCCAGTCTTCTTTCAACGAGGCGACCTCGGCTTGAAGCAAGAGGTATTCAATACGGTTTTTTTCAGAAATTTGTTTAAAGGGAGTTTTTAGTTCCTGTGAGGCCAAATCATATTGTCCCAAAAAATAGTGAGCCTTTGCTTTGAGCCATCGCTCATCGGATTTGAGATCACTTTGAGGAAACTTTTTCAGAAAAGTCTCAGCACGTTGAATCGTCAAATCAAATA
>JAZKBH010000210.1:9724-14768 GCA_040388725.1 Verrucomicrobiota bacterium | reverse complement strand
ATTTTGGAATGTCTTCATAGGAGAAATGAGTGTCGTGGGACCTCGGCCCCATTTGATTGAGCACGATGAGGCCTTTTCGGAAATCACGCAAAACTATCTCGTTCGTTCTTATGTGAAGCCGGGAATTACAGGGCTTTCTCAAGTGAAAGGATTTCGTGGGGCGACCACGAAGCCGACGGATCTTCATGATCGAGTTGCTTCGGATATCTATTACATTGAAAATTGGTCGCTCAGAATGGATCTCGAAATTATTTTGAGAACATTTGGTCATTTAATTTCTCCCCCTTCTTCTGCGGTATAAGCGAGAGCCCTCTTAGGAGTTATGAAACGTCGTTCACCCCAGTCGATGATGGATCCCGCTCTTTTGGAAGAAGTTAGAGCGGTTTATCGGGATTTGGCGGCGCGACCGATTGAAAGAAGCTGTGAACGACGGACGGAGTGCTGTCATTTTAAGATCACAGGCGAGACGCCTTATCTCACGAAAGGAGAGGCTCTCGTTGCGGCGAAAGCATGGAAGGCATCTGGTCGCTCGAAGCTTCCTGAAAAAAAGGAAGGAAGTTGTCCTTTTTTGGAAGATCAGTCCGGCAAGTGTTATATTTATGAAGGAAGACCTTTTGGGTGCAGGAGTCACTTTTGCAAAGCGGCAGGAGGGCCTTATGCCCGTCGTGAGGTCATCGATTTAATTCGGAGACTTGAAACGGTGGATCGTGCGCTTCACGGAGAAGGGCCGCTTCCTTTGCCGTCTGCGATTCAAAAGGTTTTGTAGAAAATGGAGGGGCACAGGCTCTGTGCCGTTTAGAGACGACGAAGGCAGTGGGCCACTGCCCCTCCAATTTAGGAGGTAATCTCATCCAATCGTTTTAATATTTTAAAATCGCGTAAAGAGATCTCCACCCATCTTTCCACCGGAGGAGTTTTTTCCCTTCGGCATAAGTACGGCCGTGATAAGAGACGGAGACTTCTAAAATTCGTGCGCCGGTTTTCGCTGTTTTCGCCGTGATTTCGGAATCAAATCCAAATCGGTTTTCGCAGAGTGTTATTTTTTGGAGAATTTCTTTTCGGAAAACTTTAAAGCAGGTCTGGATATCTGTGAGTTGTAGTCCGGTGCGAAAATTGGATAAGCGAGTTAAAACTTTGTTTCCGATTCGATTGAAGAAATAAGGGGTATGATGAGATTCTCTTCCTTGGAATCTCGATCCATAGACGACATCCGCTTCATTGTTCCAGAGAGGAGCCAGTAAAGCAGCATACTCGTTGGGGTTATATTCAAGGTCAGCATCTTGAATGAGGATAAAATCGCCGGTGGCCTGAAGAAGACCTGTGCGGATGGCGGCTCCTTTGCCTTGATTTTTGGAGTGGCGCACGATTTTGATGCGGGAATCATTTTTTCCAAGAAGTTGAGCCTTTTGGTGCCCTTCATCGGTCGATCCATCATCGATCATAATAATTTCTGTAACCAGAGATTGGAGGAGTATTTCGGAAAGAATTTTTTCAATCGTCGCGGATTCATTATAAAAAGGAATGAGGACGGTTGTTTTCATGAAGAAAAGAAGTTCTATAGAGAATATAAATGAGATGAAAGAGATATGATGGGTATTTTCAACCTAATTAAACGGGATAAGACTGCCACGTACTTACTCTTAAAGGATCCTGCATAATTTCCCGACTCCTTGTGTTCTGCAAGTGTTTGAAGAACTGTGGGTATATGGGAAAATGCCTGGGTTTATTTGTAAGTCGTTTACTGTCAGTCTTTTGCGGCTCATTTATTTTCTAGCCAGGGCTTTGGTCTGATTTGTGCAGGTCATGAGGTATGAATATCCAAATTCCATTCTTTATTTCGGTGCCCCTTCGTTCATGGAAGGCCTCCTATTATGGATCAGGTCGAGTAGCCTCTTTGCTTCTCCCCCCGCCTGAAAGCAAACGTCGTGCTCGTGTGGTACGCCTTTGTCAGGAATTTCGACCGTCGGAAAATCGGAGAAATCAGACTCTTATTTAAGTCTCATCCCTGAGAAAACTTATGAACTCTTCCTTATTAAAAACCCTGTTTCTGGGAATTCTATTTTTTAGTGTGCGGGGTTATGGATCAACCGGTTCTGTGGATTTAATTCTGACGACGGTAAAGGATTCTTCCGTACAGGTGGAGCATCTGGTTTTTGATGGGGAAATGAATCGCGATCCTCTTTCTGATCATTTTTTTGTTCTCACGAATGAGGAAGGAAAAGATGTCACTGAAAATGCTCTCGGGACCGGTTTCTATCGCGCACTTTTTACAACCTCTTTAGTGAAAGGAAGACCTTTTAAATCCTTTCACGTCACTTTAAAGACCATTCCCCAAGCCAATGTTTCTTCGAATGGAGCTGCTTTAGCCATCGGGCTTCTCGGTTTAGCAGAAGGCGCTCAGATTCCTTCCGACGTTGCCGTTTTAGGAGACCTTTATCCGGATGGAACCTTAAAGCCAATCGATCGGATTCGTGAGCGTTTGGAAGCACTTCTTGCTGCCGGAGTGAAGCGAGTGATTATTCCTGCGTTGCAAATCGGGGTGATGGAACAAGGAAGCCTTGTCGTTCTGAATGATATCGCAGTGAAGCGTCAAGCGAGTTGTATCCCCATGAGTACGTTGCAAGATGCGGCGAAGACCATTTGGAGCTCTATGAATTTTCCTCAGCCTGCAGCCCCTCAATTTGTGGCGTACCGAGTTGAATCGAATTTTCTGCGAGCCAAGGTCGCGACCTTAATTCAAGCGTGTAATTCGGAAAAAGAAGAGAAAGGGAAGCGTATGGGGAAGATGGGAAAAAGATCGGCCGCCACAGAATCTCTCTATCAAAGTGCAGATGAAAACTTAGAAACCGGAATCAGCGCCGCAAAGACGGGAAAATATTTTGAAGCGTATGAACAACTTCAGACCGCTTTAAGTCAGTATCGCGTCGGTGCGATCGGAGAGAGTGACCGTACTTATTCCCTTCCTCAACTTCAGGAAGAGAGCAAAAAACTCATCAAGCAATTCGAAGCGTTTGAACAGGCGAAATCCTTAAATGCTTCGGTCAGTAGTGCGTATGGTTATTTTCAAACCCACCACTCTCTTAATTTAGCGAAGGGGCAACTGTTAGGTTCTGAGAATTTGGTCAGAAAATTGGTAACGGGTCGAAAAGAGCCTGATGCTGCATCGGTCCAAAAAGCGTTGATGGCCTATGCGATTGCGATTGAAGAGAGTCGAATTCAAGTGCGTGCCCTTCAAGATTATGAAATCTTAGGACAAGTCGAAGGAGCTCCTGAAATGGAACGTGAAAATGAAAATCTACGTTACATTACCCAACTCTCCGGCCGTGCTTTTATGGATGGGGGAGAACAATTCTTTTATCGGATGCAAAAATTTCCTCAGGAATTGAGACCCTATCTTCTTTATGAAAATGGTTTTTACATCCAATTGACCAATCTTTTGGAAGCAAAGAGCAAAGACGAATTTATCTATAGTCTCGATCGGGAAATTCGGACAAGACGTGCTGAAAATTTAGAAACCGTTTCATTCACTCCCGGTGCAGGTTATATTCCTCCTGAAGAAGTCTCTGTGACCGTGAAGGATGATTCAAAAAAACCTCATCCGATGCCTGCACTGATGGCTTCGCTTAATCAAATTTCAGATCAAGCACTCTTAGAGTTTCAATTAACGGAAAGTGATGCTCAATTTGATGAGCTCTCGAAGACATGGCAGTTTCATCGCGGGACCGATTTAATCATGGTATTAGACCAAGCCTCCAAACAGGCAGAATTAGCACTTCAACTCTTCCGAGAGAGCGAAATGCCTTCTCGAGTTCCTGAACTGATTTTCCAACGAGCTCAAATTATGGGATCGATGAAGAGTGAACGAATGAAGTTAGTCGCTCTTCGTGAGTATTGGAGATGTACTCAAGCGTGTTTCATTACGCAGGTTCTTAATTATGCACCTCCAGCACAACGAGCCACTCCTCAAGATCATGAAGGAGAGACTCTCCCGGTGCAGGTCTCCCTGTTGACTCCAACGCTTGAGGCAAGATCTCTTGGAGTGACGACTCAATGAACCAAGATTTGTTAGAACCGGAGAGTGCTTTGGAAGAGAGCCCTCCGTCTCGTGCTCGGGAGTGGTGGAAAAAAGCGCAATGGACTTTTTATGGAGTCGCATTGCTTTTTTTTGTTTCATTCATTTTTTTGGCGCGTTCTGTCAAACCGTATTATGATGCGGTTCAAAAATATGATTTAGTTCATCTCAGTGATCTTCCGATTTCTACGATCTTGTTGGATCGAAATCAGGATGTGATGGGATATCTCTATACCGAAAATCACGTCACGCTGGAGAGTGCGGAAATTCCGAAGTTGATCCGAGATGCTTTTGTCGCTGCAGAAGATCGGCGATTTTATGACCATCGAGGAGTCGATTTTCGAGGGGTACTTCGAGCCGCAAGCATCAATATGAAGCGTCAGCGAATTGTTCAGGGGGGGAGTACGATTACGCAGCAATTGGCCAAGCAAATCATTGGGGATTCTCGCCGGACTTGGAACCGAAAATGGAAAGAGATTTTTTTAGCGCGGCGTCTGGAAAAAACATTTTCGAAAGACGAAGTTCTGACCTATTACCTCAATCGGGTTTATTTTGGGTCCGGTTATTTTGGATTGGCCGCAGCAAGTCAGGGCTATTTTGGGAAAAAGCCGATGGAATTATCCATTGCGGAAGCTGCGATCTTGGCGGGGATTGTTCGAGCGCCGAGAAGTTATTCACCGACGCGATATTATGAAAATTCTTTGAGAAGAAGTGCGCTTATCCTCGGAATCATGGAAGAGCTTCAGTTTATTACGTTATTCGAAAAGAAAATGGCGTTGGAAGAAAGACCTCCCGTTCATCAAACCTCTTTAGCCGGAACAAATAATCATTATCGCATTCGATTGATGATGGAAATCGAACAAATTTTAGAATTAAAGCACCGCGAACAGCTTCCGCAAGGACTTCGGATTTACACCACATTGGATGCGGATTTACAAAATCAAACGGAGAAACTTCTTCGGGAAGAATCCC
>JAZKBH010000210.1:0-9704 GCA_040388725.1 Verrucomicrobiota bacterium | reverse complement strand
ATCGACTTTCGATGGAAGGGGTCACCGATGGAAAAGCAAAAGCGCTGGAAGGAGCCGCATTGGTTTTATCTCCGGATACTGGTGAGGTGCTCGTTTATGTGGGAGGAATCGATTTTGAAAAAAGACAATTTGATCACGTGAGCCAAGCCCGTCGACAACCGCAGGCACTTTTTCAACCATGGATTGCAGCGCTCGGAATTGATCGTCTTCACTTGTCGCCCGTTTCGATTTTGGATTCCAGCCGATGGGATGAACCGCTTCCGTTTCAAGGGGCTGCGGCCCCATTGGAAGTTAAAAGCAAAGTCGATCGTAATTCCATTTTTCTTCACGATGCTTTAGTTTTTGGAAATCAATTTTCGATCTTACGCGTGGCGAACGGATTGGGTTCTCCCGTGATTACTCAGTTTTTAGGGAAGGCGGGATTTTCCCTTCCTGAAAGAAAAGAGGAAAATAATACGTTTCATCGACCTTTGATGACGCTGATGGAAGCGACATCCCTCTATGGTGCTTTGGCGGGATCGGGACAAGTCATTCAACCACGTCTGGTGCAACGGATTGAAAAACTGGATGGCGAACTTCTTTATCAAGCGGAAGCAAAACCGTCTTCTCCTTTAGTAAGTCCCGAAGCTTTGGCTGAAGTTCGACAAGCTTTAGTTGAAAAAGCGGAAGAAGGGAGTGGGCGACTCGCGAAAGAAAATTCGAGCTTAAAGATTCCACGAGCCCTTTATCATACGGTTTCTGAAGGATTTCTTGATTCCTCTTGCGTCGGGGTAACTCCTCGTGTGGCGGTGGGAGTGTGGTGGGGAGCAATTGAAAACAAACCGCTCTTCGGTTCTCGAAAAGAAGGCGAGGAAGCGGCCCTCCCTCTTTGGACGCAAATTGTCGATGCTGCAGCCCTCTCGATCGGCAAAGAAGGAGAATTTGTTCGACCTGCTCAAATGACAGAAGTCGAACTGGATCGAACTCAAGGCCGAGTTCGAGGATTTCCCGTGATGGGAAAGTCCACGGGAAACGCCCTAGTTCTTCTCTCTTCGCAGCAACTTTCCCAATTAGAGCCTTTTGCTGAAAATGCGCCAACCACTCCCGGATCGAATACGCCTGTCTATAGCTGGTCTCAGTGGTTCTCTCCTATCCTGGCAGAAGATGAAAAACCGAAAGCGACTTCGCCTACATCGCTTCATGACTCCGAAATCATTCCAGAAAAATTAGAACTCATCATTCCGGGAGTAAGAGGAAATATTCTCACAAAAGATGGACAAGTTTTAGCGACCGTCAGTAAAGAGCAATCCTTGGTTTGCACGTGGCCTTCTCCGGAAGAGGCCATGGGAGATGAAAATCTTCTCGCGGCTGTTCATACGAAAATGAAATTAGCGGAACGCGAGCTTGGCACTCCTCTCGCGATTCCCGATCATGAAATCTTAGAAAGATATCATTATCGGAGGTTTCAACCTTTAGAGCTCGTTTCTCGTCTGACTCCGGATCAGATTCAAAAATTTCAAAAAACTAACTTGGAACGCTATGGGCTTACTCTGCAAGGGTACCCCCTTCGTTCCTATCCTCAGGGGCACATGTTCTCTCACGCCCTCGGTTATTTACGAAAAGTTCAATCTGCCAACGGAGGACATTATCAAGCCAACGAAGTCGTCTATGATGATTATAGCGGGTCGTCGGGATTAGAAGCCGTGTTGGATGAGGACCTTCGGGGAGAAAAGGGAGTCATGAAAATTGAAACCCGTGAGGACGGTTTTTTGAAGCATGTTCAAGTCCCTCAGCCTTCTAAGGTGGGAAATACGGTTCGCTTGACGATTGATAGCCGATGGCAAAAAGCGGTCGAAGCCGCGATCCATTCCAATCTTCCCACCGCGGGGGTGGTGATGGATGTAAAAAATGGAGATATTCTCGCGATGGCTTCGAATCCGGATTATGACCCTAACGATTTTATTCCGAGAATGTCCCCTGAAGTATGGAAAGCATTATCGGAAAATGAAGCGAAACCGCTTTTAAATCGAGTCTATCGCCAGCAACAACCCCCGGGTTCGACTTTTAAAATCGTGACGACCTTGAGTGCGATGCAGGCCGGCACATTTGACGCGCACCGAGAAGTGAATTGCGTCGGAACTTATAAAGTCGGAAATGTCGTTTACAAAGTTCCTCGTGAAGTGGGGGTCGTTGATTTTCGAAAAGGAATGGCACTCTCTTTTAATTCGTATTTTTTCGATATGGCACTTCGCATGCCGAAAGAAACGTTGGTCAAAATGGGACAAGAGATGGGATTGGGGCAAAAAACAGGATTTATTCTTCCGTATGAGGTCGAGGGATCGATGCCGACGCCTGAATCCATTCGTCAGCTTCATAATCGGCTCATGGGACCTGGTGATGTGACCAACATGGCCATCGGTCAAGGGGATGTCTTAGCAACGCCTTTACAAATGGTCCGCTTGATCGCTGGTGTGGCGAATCGAGGAACTTTTTTTACCCCTCGTCTCGTGGCTCGGATCGAAAATGCTCAAGGACAATCGGTGAAAGAGATGACCCCTGAAACTCCCCATCATTTAAGTGTCATGGAGAAAGATTGGAATATCCTTCATGAGAGTCTTCGCGCCGTAGTAACGGAGGGAACGGCTCAAAATTTAGAGATTCCTCATTTAACCGTGGCGGCAAAAACAGGGACCGCTCAAGCAGGGAATAAGAAAGATCGTCAGGTCGCCTGGGTTATTGGATTTGCCCCTTATGAAAATCCTCAAATCGCGTTTGCGTTTATGATGGAGGGAGATGCGGGTGGAAATATTTCGGGGGGACATCAAGCAGGACCGATGGCGCTCCAAGCCTTACAAGCCGCAATGCTTCCTCCCTCTCCTGCGACCAAAGTGACCGAAATTAAAGCAAAATAATATCGACGTATTCGGGAGTCGTGGTGGAGAGACGATGGACTTCACTCTCTTCGCCCACATAAAGATCAATCACAGGATCTTTTCCACCGGAAGCGGTCCTCGCTTTGACCGCGGTTCCTGTATCTTCAATGCGATGAACGCCAAAACCGGGAATATGAATCCATGTTCCATAAGGGAAGAGATTCGGATCAGCGGCGGCGGTACGTCCACGGGACGCTTGATGGACCTTATTCCATGCGACTTGGGACCCCCATTGATCGTCTTGGCCTGAATAAAAAGTCAAGCGAACGCGAATTTTTTTAGGAGAAGGAGGGCCGACTAATGTACTAGTAGTCATTCCTTTTGCATAAGGACTCTCTTCTAAGGTATTGAGTTTTTCGCTGAGAGAAGAAGCTTTTTCATTTTTGACCAAAGCTTTTTCTAACATAAGGCTTTCACTGGATGAAGAATTTTTGGAAGAATCAACGAGATGATTTTCAACAGCGCTTTCTGATTCTTTGACGGGGATCGACGCGATCGATTCAGAGGTTTCCGACGGATGGGAAGCCACGAGGGTCGTTGAGGATTCCGAGTCGATCACGGTCGGGGTGACGGGAGTTTCATTTACGAGAATTTGAGGAGTCTCTTCTTCTTTTTCCGAAGCCATCATTTCCGTAGAATCGGAAATCGTTTCGCCAGATGAAGGAGAAACCCAGTTCCATTGGAAAGTAGGAAATGAAAATGATTTTTCTAAAAAAGGAACTTCATCTTCATTTCTCGCAGCGATCTCCGAATCAAAAGAGCCGTCCGGAAGAGCAAAGGAAAGAGATTTCATTGGAGCGAGTAAAGAGAAACTCGCTTTCTCTGTGAGATCTTGAATCATCTCGCCAGAGGCGGCGAACGCCATTTTGAAAGTAATGAGGGCAGTGGAAAGCGCTTGAAAAAGACGAACAATTTTTTTCATAGAGTGGGGAGGTAGGCGGGCCTTTCGGTTTCAGAATTCAATGCGCATGAAGAAAAATATTTCATGGGCGTGGCGGGGAAAAATGGAATAGGGGAAATGCTCAAGGAGGAAAAACTTACACCTTTTTCTAACTTCGCAAGGGTAAAAAATAAAAATATATAAATATTTTTTCTCCTCGCAAAATGCAATGAAAAAATCGGAATTTTTTTCCTCTAAAATTGAGTTTACAGGGGCGAAACTAATAACTTCAGATCATAGCTCTATAAAAACTGCAGAATGCACGATAAAATGGCTTCTCGAAAACATTCTTTTTATTGGAAAAGAGAATGAAAAATTACGTGAGAAAATTGTTTTCCAAAAATAATAAATGAGGAAATCAGCAAAAAGGAAAAGACATCTTTTTTTAATCGCTTGAAGTCCATGTTGTGAAAATCTCTAAAAGTCATTCGACCCAATAAAATTCACCCTTTAACTCCCGAGGATCGAAGGGGGATATTTTTTTGAAGAGTTCAAAGATCCGATAGCGCCGCAGGAGGATTTTGACGAGAAAAAGAGCAGAGAGAAAAGCCTCACTTCCTGGGAAAGGCCCAAAGGGGTCGCCTTTCCCTAGAATCTTTCAATTTGACGGCTTCCCACCGTTGGACCTAGTTTGTCATTTCATTTAAACGTCAATTCAAAGGATGGATATGAGCTATTTTAATACTGAAGTTTTAGTCGATTGTGACTGGGTCGAAAAGCACCGCAACGATCCATCGGTGCGTATTGTCGAAAGCAACGAGGATGTTCTTCTCTATGATACAGGACACATAGCAGGAGCGGTCCATATTGATTGGCGTCGTGATCTCCAAGATCAATTGGTTCGCGATTACGTTTCGCCTGAAAACTTCGCCGATCTTTGTTCCCGCAATGGCATTACGCCTGAGACCACGGTTGTTTTTTACGGCGATAAATCAAACTGGTGGTCGACTTATGCGCTTTGGGCTTTCCGGCTTTACGGTCATACGAAAGTGAAGCTTTTGAACGGGGGTCGTGCGAAATGGATTGCGGAAAATCGCCCTGTAACTCGTGAAGTTCCGAAGTACGCGAAGACCACTTATCCTGTTCCTGCGAAACGTCACGATGATGAAATCCGTGCTTTTTACGAAGATACCCTCGCGCATTGTAAGGCACATAAGCCGATGGTCGATGTTCGCTCTCCGAGCGAGTTTTCAGGTGAGACAACGCATATGCCTGAATATCCTCAAGAAGGAGTTCTCCGCGGCGGTCATATCCCGGGTGCAAAAAGCATACCTTGGAAAACGGCGACGAATGATGACGCAACGTTTAAGTCAGCTGAGGAATTGAAAAAGATTTATGAAGGTCAGCTCGGCTTCAAAAAGGAGGATGACATCATCGCCTATTGCCGAATTGGAGAGCGCTCCAGCCATACCTGGTTTGTCCTGACTTATCTTCTCGGATTTAAGAACGTCCGCAATTATGACGGCTCCTGGACGGAGTGGGGTAATCGTGTTCGTTCGCCGATCGAGCGGTCTTAATGGTCGATCTCATGAGCTATCCTGCCAAACTTGATGCCATTATTCATCTTTTCGAATCGCTTCCGGAACAAGAGAAACGGGAGAATTTGATTAGTTACTGTGACAATGCCAAAAAAGTGGAGCCGAAAGAGGGCGAAACCTTTGACATTGAGGATATCCGTAAGGACGAAGAATGTACGGATGAAGTCGCGGTCTTTTTAAAGATGAGTCCTGAAGGAGGCGTTCACTTCCGGATGCGTCTGGGGCCTCAAGTTCAGACCTTGACGAAGGCGATGACCGCGATTCTTTGTAAGGGTTTGGAAGGCTGTACGCCTCAAGAAGTATTGGATCTCCCAAGTGACTTTGTTCCTCGTATTGTAGGCGCGGAGTTGGTTCGGCTTCGGAGTCAAACAACGTACTACATTCTGACCCGGATGAAACAGATCTGCAAAGTTTGGCTCGATCGCAAACGTGCGGCTGCATTGGTTTAAAAGGCAAATTTTAACCACCAAGGAAAGACCAAGTAATACCAAGTTCAATTCAAAAACACTTGGTATTTCTTTGCTTTTTCCTTGGTGGTTCAATCGGGACTTTTCTTTATGAAAAAAAATCCATTTTGCTCCCCCTCCTCCCGGCGAGCTAAAATTAAGCGCAGCTCCGCTGAGAAGAAGAATCTCTTTTCAAAAGCCTTTTGTTCGATCCCGGAAATTCTTCGTGATTTCAAAAAGGGGAAGATGGTGATTTTGACCGATGATGAAGATCGGGAAAATGAAGGGGATCTTGTCATTGCGGCCTCCAAAATCACTCCCGCCGCTGTTAATTTTATGGCGACGCACGGGAGGGGATTGATCTGTGTGCCGATTCTTCGTGAACGGGCACAACAATTGGGATTGCAACGGATGGTGTTGGATAATCGGGAAAGTTTTCGTACGGATTTCACCATCAGTGTCGATGCGCGACAAGGCGTGACGACCGGGATTTCCGCTTCAGATCGGGCGAAGGCGATTCAGATTTTGGCTTCCGGAAAATCACAGCCGAATGATCTTGTTCAGCCGGGACATATCTTTCCCTTGCAGGCGAAGCCCGGAGGAGTTCTCCAACGCGCGGGACATACCGAGGCCGCGGTTGATCTGGCGCGTCTCGCAGGACTCGATCCATCGGCCGTGATTTGTGAAATTTTGAAGCCTGATGGGACGATGGCCCGCTTGAGTGATCTCACAGGTTTTTCAAAGAAATTTAAAATCAAGATGGGGAGTATTCGGGATTTAATCGAATATCGCCGTCAGACGGAAAAATTAGTTTCACTCGAGCAACAGATCAAAATGCCGACCGATTACGGGGACTTCGATCTCTATCTTTTTGCCTCGAAGCTGGATGGGCAACATCACTTAGCTTTGGTGAAAGGGAAAATCGACGCCAAGAAGTCTGTGCTTGTTCGAGTGCATAGCGAATGTTTGACGGGGGATGTTTTTGGATCGCGTCGTTGTGATTGTGGAAATCAGTTGCACGATGCCTTGCGTATGATCGAAAAGGAAGGGTCCGGCGTTTTGGTTTACATGCGTCAGGAAGGTCGGGGTATAGGGCTTCCCGCGAAGATTCATGCCTATAAATTGCAGGAACAAGGCTATGATACGGTGGAAGCGAATCTAAAGCTCGGGTATCCGTCCGATCTCCGGGAGTATGGATTAGGGGCTCAAATTTTACATGAGCTTGGGGTGAGACAGATTCGTTTGATGACGAACAATCCGAAGAAAGTCGTGGGACTTTCGGGATATGGATTAAAAATGATCGCGCAGGTTCCACTCAAAGTGGCCTCGAATCCTCATAATGAGACTTATCTTCGAACGAAAAAAACGAAGATGGGACATAAGCTATAAAAACAGAGTTTATCCGCAGATTCACACAGAAGGACGCAGATTTTAAGATACAAATCAAAAGACATTTCTTTTTGGTTTTTAGAACAAAGAAACGTTTTTTTTAAATCTGCGTTGATCGGTGTTAATCTGCGGATAAACTCTGTTTTTTCTGAAGGGGTAGAGAATTGGCTGACCGACATGGACTCGAACCATGAATAATGCCTCCAAAGGGCACTGTGTTACCATTACACCATCGGTCAGTGTTGGGAGGGTGAATCTGGATTTCTCTTTAAAAATTGTCAATCCTGGAGTTTTTGAACCCCAAGCGTGAGATAGATCACTCCGGCATAGACGGTAAAGAATCCGCCCAGCATACAGGCCCACGTAAACCATTCCATTTTGAAAAGAAACATGACGATCGAGGTGAACTGAAATACGGTCGCAATTTTTCCGCTCCAATGGGGACGGATCTCAATCGTTTTGGATTGGTACTTAATCAGAACGAGAAAAACGATGGCGATGAAATCGCGACTGATCACGATGGCGGTAAACCAAATCGGAAAATGAGGGAAGTCAGGAAGATCGACAAAATTTAAGACGATGAGGCCCCCGAGTAAGAGCAGTTTATCGGCCGCAGGATCGAGAATGGCTCCGAGTTCCGTGCGTTGGTTGCAGAATCGCGCGAGGAATCCGTCAATCGCATCGGAAATCGCGGCGATGGCAAAAACGCCAATGGCAGCGAGACGAAAGCGTTCGTCGGTAGCCCCTTGTTGGACGCTTTGAGAGTAATAGACCATGAGCGTCACAAAGGCCGGAACACAGAAGATCCGGAAGATGGTGATACGGTTTGCCCAAGTCATGTTCGGAGTATAAACGGAAACAGAACAAGAGCAAGAGGGAGGAATACAAAGAAGTTTCTACGGAAGGCGGGAATGCAGGAAAAAACGTTTTTAATAACAACGATCCAACTGCCTTTTTTTCTTGGGTTTTCTTTTCCTGTGTTCCCGCCTTCCGTAGAGCATCTGTATTTGAAGTGTTCAATCCCTTGTGTATAAATACGAAATGAATTCCGAGGAGATCAAGTCGGTTGAGGGAAATGATGATGAGCCTCTGCCGTTGTTTTTTCGGTGCATTCTTCCGAGTGTGGCGTGGGTACTATTTATGGCGACGCTGCCGATTCTCTTTACGAAGGGGAACACCTTTTTGGGCGATCCCGCGACGCCAAGGCATTTGGCCTCGGGACGATTGATGTGGGAGCGACACGAGATCATTACGAAAGATCCTTTTAGTTATACGCTTCCCGAGGGACGTTGGGTTCGATTTGAGTGGCTCTCGGAAGGAGTCGCTTGGTATTTAACTCAAGTAGGGGGACTGAAGTTATTTACGCTCTGTTCGATGTTTGCCTTTGCGATGATTCCCTTTTTGATGTGGCGGTTTTTGATCCATCAAAAAATCACGGCCCCTGTCGCCTTTTTCTATACCTTGACGGCGATCATTATTTTGCATGCGCATCTTTTGGCGCGGCCTTTTCTTTTTACCTATCTTTTTACACTGATCGTGATGCATTTTTGGGCATTGGATTTGGAGAAACCCCGAAAGGCATTTCAATGGGTTCTTCCGTTCTTATTCATGCTTTGGTGTAATCTGCATGCGGGGTTTGTGGGAGGGCTGATTTTTCTTTTTGCCTCGTGGATGGGGGCTGCATTGGATCGACGCAGTCGAGAAGAGGTTCTCTTCACGGAAGGATCACGGCTCTGGTTGCGAACGATTCTCCTTTGTTTTTTAGTCACGATCGTGAATCCGTATGGGATTGGATTGCTGGTCCGTATTTTTGAGACGATTTTTACGATTAAATCGGTCGGTTTATTGGAAGAATCCGCAGGACTTGATTTTGCGGGATCGCTTCCGTTGGCGATCGGGTTTTTCATTGTGATTTTGACCCTGATCCTCAATCGAACCGGAGAAAAAATTCGATGGGCAGAGCTGCTGCCTGTATTACTTTTTCTCTATTTTGGTTTCAAGACGCGGCGTCATGTTTTTATTCTGATGATGTTTGCCGCACTTCCGGTCTGTCGGATATGGCAACGTGCGCTGGAGTCGTGGTGGAAAGAGAAAACCGTGCAGAAGTGGAAAGATTTTACTCAGATGCAACGAGAGTTATGCAGTGACTTTCTTTGGTTGGGAGCGACCTGTGTGGTGACCTTTGGACTCTTTTGGGTTTCGGAGATGGGAACGAAATTGGAATTGGGAGCGGAGACTTTGCCTAAAGAGGTTCGTAGTTTCATTCACGATCATATCGATCGGTTTCAGAAGCCGATTCATCATACGGGAAATGCGGGGCCATTGATGTATTATTTCTATCCGCAGATCAAAGTGATCATCGACGATCGGATCGATTTTTATGGCGATGCATGGACCCAGAAATATTTGGATTTATATCAGATTCGCAAGGGATGGCAGGAGCGCCTCTCGAACGAGGGGTACGATAGTGCGATCATTG
>JAZKBH010000209.1:0-1607 GCA_040388725.1 Verrucomicrobiota bacterium | reverse complement strand
GGGTAGCGACAATTCCGTATCGAAGCATGATCCAGCCGTTAATGCATCCGACGATCGTCAGTTCGATCCCTCGAACATAGCCCGGCGATTGAGGGTAGTTGCTGTGAAGAAATGCCCAGAGAATGGCAGGAACGAAAATGGCGACCCATCGCTTGGAGGTGAGGCGAAGGACAAAAAAGACGCCTAAGGCACGAAAGAGGAGTTCTTCCAACCAACTGGCGGAGTATCCAGTCATGAAACCTTCAATCCATGGAATAGGGCCTTCCAGAACTTGAGAATAATCGAGATCGAGTGGACACCAGACTCCCCACTGTTTTCCGAGAACATAGAAGGTATTTACATACGCCATGTGAACGAAGGCAAGGAGAAGACCAATGCCGATGGCGTGAACAGTGGCAGGATGATGAAATGAAGATCGCTTAAAGAGAGTTCTAAAATCGAGGGAGTGAAGAGAAGGTTCGTAAAAGCGGGAGGCAACCAACAAAACAATTCCGAAGAGTAATCCACTCCAAATAGAGCGAACGAAGGTATCAAAAAGTTCTTTGGTCCAAAATCCGATCCAAGGATCCGTGGTAGAATAAGTAAAGAGTAAACTCGGAATTTGATTGGCAGTTTCCAGAAGTGTTCCCAGGGCCATGATCAAAATCCAAGGGAGTATTCCTGGGATCGACCAATGGAAATGTCCTTTTCGAATGTCGATTAAAATGAAAACGGCGACGCCGAGAAAAAAGAGAATGCAGGAGTATTCGGCGATATTTTGAAAGAGCTCGTTGAGTTCCCGTTTTCGAGCAAATTCACGGGACCAAGCTTCTGGAATTTTCAGGTTTTCCGAGTACTCTCCGATTTGGTTGCCTTGAACGGTCACGCTTAGACGATAGGGGGCTTCTTTGACTCGCAAGTCATCTCTCTCCCACGTAAACGTATAATCTTTTCGGTGAGGTCGTGCATGGGATTGGGTTTCGACAAATCGAAGTTTGGAAAAAGGATGATGAGGGATTTGTTGTTGGAGAAAAGATTCGGCGAGTGTTTTGGCTTCAATTTCATTGAGAGAAGGGAGCTCTCGATTTTCTTCAATCGTGTGAGCGTAACCGACCCATCGGCCTTGAGGATCCAATGCGGCTCCCCACTCTTCCTGTTGCTCCGGTTTAAACCAACGAGTTTGCCAGTACCAAATATTGAGGCCCTCTTTTTGAAGGTCCTCGAGTTTTTTTTGTCCGACCTCTTGTTCCAGATAATATTGGGTATCCGTATCACTCGAAAAGGTGAGAGCCGAATGAGTGGAGCCTAAGGAAGTCTTTAGGGATTCTACCTTTTGTTGAAGCAATGGAAGGATTTCCGCCCGTTTCACGGTAAAGTCCACTTGTGCGGTGGGAAAAGCCTGATGCCAGAGTAAGATCGTGATGATGAGACCTAGAATTCCGGCGATGAACCACAAGGGATGCGGGATTTTGCGTAATGAGTCGGTTGAAGTGTCCACGGAAAAATCGTAGCACCTTCGGAGAAAATGGAAAATGGAGATTTAAAGAGTTCTGGGCTCAGGAGATGGGAAGGTCTCATCTGGGTCAAATTAAGTCGAATATATTATGAACGGGAGGGACGAGATCCTT
>JAZKBH010000208.1:8034-11511 GCA_040388725.1 Verrucomicrobiota bacterium | reverse complement strand
CCCGACCCAAACTTTGCTGTCAATCGAATCGACAACTCTTTGACCAACTCCGTTCCGTATTCAGCTCGTTTTGATCCCTCCTGCTCATGCTCCACAATACGACGACCAATCTCAAAGTTAGTCATGACTTGAAGAGTATCGATCACAGAAGTGACACCCCGGCGCGCCGATTGAATGAGACTTCTCACCTCGGAGATGAGCGGAGCCAGACCGTCTGTTTTCACCTTGGTGGGTCGGCAGTCTGAAGCGGAGTGACGCTTTTTCTGATCTTTTGAGGCTGGGAACCATCTGTCATCATCTCGCTTCCGTGGTAGAAAAAGAGCAAGTCGTCAAATTCCCTCAAAAAAGGTCCAGAGCAAAAAAGGAAGCGTTGATCGAAGCGAACTCGAAAGAACTTAAACAATGATCTCGGTCAAAAGAATAAAAGAAGATTCATCTGCATAGAGGCTCAACCCCGAGATTTCCGATGGTCAGACTCATCATCACGTGAGAGATATTCGTTTTATCGCGGAGCGGTGACTAGGAAAGCACTGTGGTGGATTAGTTTGCTTTTTGGATTCATTACGCAAATTAAGTTGCTTTAAAATCCCTAAACAGAAGCAGACTGAACGTCCTGAAGTTTTCCCAGTTTTCTCAACGGCGGATATCCCCACGCGACTCCGGCGACAATGGCCATGGAGGCGAGGCCGCCCCAGATGATGGAGGAACCGATTCCGAGCCATCGTGCCGCAACGCCCGATTCCAAGGCTCCGAGCTCGTTGGAACAACCGATAAAGATAAAGCTCACAGATCCCACGCGACCGCGCATGGAGTCCGGGGTAATGAATTGAATCAAGGTCTGTCGGATGACGACGTTTAAATTATCAAAGACCCCCGTCAGAATCAGCATGGCAATCGAAAGGGCATAATTGGTCGAGAGTCCAAAGATAACATTGGCCGCCCCAAAGCCGAGTACCGCAAAGAGCAACACTTTTCCTGCATTTTTCCACGGAGGAAGGTGAGCACTTAACAGCGCCATCGCAATCGCTCCTATGGAAGGGGCAGCCCTGAGAAGCCCAAAGCCCTGAGGACCCACATGCAAAACATCTTTTGCAATAGCAGGAGTGAGCGCGGTTGCTCCTCCCAAAAGAACGGCAAAAAGATCGAGACTCGCCGCTGCCAATAAGAGGCGAGTTCGAAAGACAAATCGCAAGCCTTCCACAAAATCGATCAGTGAAACGGATTTGCGCGGACCAAAAGTCTGACTGGGCTTGATCTTTGAAAACAGCAGGAAGCAAATCAGACTCATGAGTGCGGTCGAAATAAAAACAGCGGTCGCTCCTCCTGTTTTCGCAATGATGACTCCCGCAAGTGCAGGTCCGAGTAATCCGGAAAGTTCAAATATCGTACTATTCCACGAAGCAGCACTCGCCCAAAGCGACTTGGGGATAATAGTGGGAACAATCGCGGAGATCGCAGGAATCGTCAGAACACGACTTAAGGCGATCAGGAAAAGAAAAAGATAAATCAATCCCGGAGAACCGTTCGTCACAGAAAGATAAGTTAAACCCAGGGAGCAAATCGCAAAAAGAACTTGGCCTAACATGACAATTTTTTTTCGATCAAAGTGATCCGCTAAATGTCCTGCCGGAAGCGCGAGGATCAAAATGGGAACGACTTGAACCAATCCGACATAGGCGAGTGCCATCACGGAGGCGAGACGCTCGTACAAAAGCCAGCCGACGGCCGCGGTCTGCATCTGGGATCCCATCGCAAAGAGTCCACGAACGGTAATGAATCGGCGATAATCGACATGACGAAATGCTTCATACGGATCTTTTCGGAATCCTCGAGGAGAGTTTGAATTTTCGCTCGAAGCAGATGGCGTTAAGGCGGACATTTTCTTGCTGCAAGCGTAAGGATATTTTTTATTTATTCAAATTGAAGTGTTTATTTATTTGGAGGGGCACAGGCTCTGTGCCCGGTTTGAATCAGGAAGGCAGAGAGCCTCTGCCCCTCCAATTCTCAAGACAATCCTATTCCACAACAAATCCATAGAGATAAATCAATCCCCTCGTTTCGGCAAAAACCGTTGATAGCGTTGCTCTAAATATCGTCGATCAATCAGAAGGACATTTCCTTGATCGGTCTCCGTTCGAATGAGACGTCCCATCGCCTGAAGAACGCGTTGAATCCCAGGATAGCGATAAGCGTATTCAAATCCTGCTTTCGATTTCTGATCGTAATAAGCCACGAGAAGATCGCGTTCAATGGAGAGTCCCGGTAAACCGACGCCAATGACCGTAACCCCGACAAGTTGATCTCCTGGGAGATCAACGCCTTCGGCGAAAATCCCTCCCATTACGGCGAGCCCGATGATCGATGTTTCAGATTTGAATCGTTGAAGAAATTTTTCACGATCGGATTCGTTCATGGAGGAGATTTGGGATTCAACAGGAATACCCGTTTCAAAAAGCTTTTCCTGAAGTTGATTCAGGTAGGCCATGGAAGGACAAAAGATCAGATGGTTGCCAGGCGTCCGATGAATATGGTTTTGAATCTCGGACACAACCGTTGGGAGAGATTGATCGCGACCATTGAAAGAAAGATCCAAGGGCACAATCCGAACATTCATCTGCTCGGGACGAAACGGAGAGAGAAAAATTTCTTTTCGATCTTTTGAAGATCCCCCCAGAAGATCAAAAAAATAGTCGATGGGAGAAAGCGTTGCGGAGAAGAAAACGACCGAACGAAGCCCCTTCAAGGTTTCTTCCAGACGAGGAGAAGGATCGACACAGAATAAAGTGATACTGCCTTTGGTCGGATCCACAATGATGCGATAAGAGTCATCAAAGAGTTCTACCGTGCGGAGAAAGCGGTGAATCGCAAACCAAGGTTCAAGCCAGGGAATATGTTTGTCCCGATCGAGTTCTTTCACAAGATAGAGCTCAATCTCTTGAGTTGCCTTCTCTAAGGCTAAAAGAAATTCCTCAGAAAGTTCGGTGATCGCCCAGGCCCCTCGATGATGACCTTTGGAGGGAATCACTCCTTCCGAGTCGGTCTTAAAAAGATCCTCTAAAGCGAGCTTCGTTTGAGCCAAGACTCCTTTTGCTCTGCGATTCCGAAGCCCCGAAGTGACTTCAGAAGGAAGGGAAAGCGCCTCCTTTGTTAACGTCGCGGAATACATTTCGCGGCTTCGATCGACGAGATTATGAGCTTCATCGACGAGAGCGACATGTTTCGCTTTCCCCTCTCCAAAAAAGCGTTGGAGCATCACGGTCGGATCGAAGATGTAATTATAATCGCCGATGATGAGATCGACCCAGAGGGAGGCATCGAGTGAGAGTTCGAAGGGGCAGACCTGATGTTTTTGCGCCGTTGCTTGAAGCGTCGCTTGATCGAGATGCTCAAAGGAGAGAAGCTCGCGTAGTGCCGGTTTGACGCGATCGTAATATCCTTTGGTAAAAGGACAGGTCGTCGGATCGCATCCAGAAGGTT
>JAZKBH010000208.1:1563-8024 GCA_040388725.1 Verrucomicrobiota bacterium | reverse complement strand
TGTTCACTGAAACAGATTTTTGATTTTGCGGTAAGACTCAGACTCCGGAGTCGAAGTCCCGATTTTCGAAGGCGTTCCGCTCCCTCTTCCGCCGTCCATCGCCCCGAGCCTTTGGCAGTGGCGTAAAAAATCTTTCCCTCTTCCATCAGGGGCAAGGCTTTGATCGCAGGAAAAAGAGTCGCAAGGGTTTTTCCCATTCCTGTAGGAGCTTCGACAAAGAGATGATGCCGATCCCGAATTGCGCGATAGACGGAGATCGAGAGTTCGCGTTGTCCTTTACGAAAAGGATTGAAAGGAAAAGGAACGGTTTCAATGGAATGATTCCGTTGCCGGATCCACTCAACATGAGGGACCAACCAGGAAAACCATTCAGCAATCGTTTCATGAAGAAAAGAGATTGCTTCTTCCCGCGTGATTTCCTGATGAAAGATGGTGACCTCTTCGGTCTCGAGTTCGAGATAAGTTAATTGCAGCGAAAACTGAGCGCATTCATTTTGGAGCGTGAGGAGTCCAGCGTAGAGTCGAACTTGAGCCCAGTGAACGGGGTTTGCTTCGCGAGACCAACGACTTTCAACCGTTTTAATTTCTTCTAAATGGGGAATGAGGCCATCGATAAGTCCATCGATTCGACCTTGAACTTTAAGTTGAACACCGGACTGCGTGAAAGTCCCTTCAATCGGAACTTCGGACCGATATTCCGGGCCACGTGATTTTTGAATGCGTTGATGTCCTTTGATTCCTTCGATCGCTCGATTTCGTCGTTGGAATTGACCTTCTCCCCCTAGATCTCCTCGACGATGCACAAACTCCGCGATCTCGCGGACGCTGATGGTGTAGTCGGTGGGATTCATCGTTGGTGAGTACTCTAACAGAGCTGGCAAGGATTTCCGCTCAAGAAATAATACTGTTTTAAGAATTGGAGGGACGAGCGCTGCGAGTCCTGGATTTTACAACACCGAAAACTCTCCCGCACGTGCGGGAATCGTCCCTCCAAATAAATCAAAACCTCTTCCGAGAGGAAATCTAAAAAAGAGATTAGAATTCGATTTTAAAAGTAAGATCAAACCCTAGCCTCTTCCTTGAAATGCCCTTGATTGATCATTCATTTTATAAGCCTCCGGTCTATCTCCGAAACGGGCATCTTCAGATTCTTTTAACCACGCTTCTCCGGCAACCTGAATCGCTTCAGTATCAACGCGAACGGATTGAAACGCCGGATGGAGATTTTCTCGATCTCGATTGGCTTCGTCAGGACTCACCCCGACTCGCAATCCTTTGCCATGGCCTGGAAGGAAATTCTCGATCGAGTTATATCCTCGGAATGGCGGCAGCGCTCTATCGACGGGGATGGGATGTGCTCGCTTGGAATTTTCGAAGCTGCAGCGGGACGATGAACCGCACCTCTCGCTTTTATCATAGCGGAGCGACCGACGATCTCGAAACCGTGCTGAAACAGACCGCCCAATCCCATCCCGCTCAACAAATCGCGTTAATTGGATTTAGTTTGGGAGGGAATCTTCTTCTCAAGTACATCGGAGAGCGTCCTCCTGATGCTCGTATTACAAAAGCCGTCGCCTTTTCGGTTCCGATTGATCTCTCTTCGAGTGCGAGACAACTCGCCCAACCTCAGAATCGAATCTACATGCGTCACTTTCTTAAATCCCTTCGAGAGAAAGTGCTTTTAAAGAAATTAATTCTTCCTTCTCATCTTCGTTTTGATCAACTGAGTAAGATTCGGACATTCCACGAGTTCGATGAGTATTTCACCGCTCCCCTTCATGGATTCAAAAGTGCAGAAGACTATTATCTTCGATGCAGTGCCATTCATTATTTTTCGGGCATTCAAATCCCAACACTTCTCGTGAATGCACGAAACGATCCCTTTCTCTCCCCTGCCTGTTTCCCAACGGAAATTGCTCAGAAACATCCCTATCTTTATCTCGAGACCCCTTCTTTCGGAGGACATTGCGGTTTTCTCCCTGAAGATCGCCAGGGGGAATGCTGGTCGGAGTCGCGGGCCCTTGCCTTTTTAGAGGAAGAGCACTTTGCAGAAGAAAAATTAGTCCAGTTTTAGAACAAAAGACAATTTCACGCAAAGCCGCTAAGCAGCCCAAGTTTCCTGCCCAACAGAAAAAATCTTTCTTTATAGGGGAGAGTCTTGGGCTGCTTAGCAGCTTTGCGTGAAATTGGTTTTTCATCTTCTCCTTGTCAGCGCTATCAAGTGCGGATAATACCTCTGGGATGGCGAATGTGAGTATCGACGAGTTAAAGCAACTCCTTATGGAAAATTGCATGTTAAATATCCCCCTGGAAGAGATTAAAGAAGATCTTCCGTTATTTGGTCCTGATGGACTGGGTCTCGATTCCATTGATGCCCTTCAGATCACGGTTGCGTTGGAAAAAAAATACAAGGCAACGATTCCTAATCCCGATATCGCCCGACAAGTTCTCCAAAATTTGGGCTCTCTCCGCGAGTGGCTTCTTCGTCAAACGGCTTGATTCCGCATGAACAAATTTGACGTGGCGATTATTGGAGGAGGTCCTGCAGGAAGTGCCGCAGGGAGTCTTCTTGCACGAGCGGGAAAGTCGGTCGTCATCGTAGAACGAGAAATTTTCCCTCGTTTTCATATCGGAGAATCTTTAATCCCCTTTGGAAATGATGTCCTTCGAGAAATGGGCGTTTGGAATGAATTAGAGAATTCCGGGTTTATGAAAAAACTCGGAGCCGAATTTACGCTCTCGAATTCCTGTGGATTTCAACGCTTCTGGTTTCGCAATAATCTCGGACCGAATCATGCACGCACGTTTCAAGTGGAACGAGCCAAGTTCGATTCCATCCTATTAAATCATGCCCTTCACTCCGGCTGTGAAATTCGCCAACCGGCTCTCGTTGAATCGATTGAATGGAGCGATCATCAAGCGCTGGTCACGATTCGAAGTCCTGAGGGATCGGAAGCCTTTGCCGCTTCTTATGTCATCGACGCCTCGGGACGAGATGCATGGATCGGTAAAAAATTAAATCTTCCTAAATCTGATCTCGGATTGAGTAAAAAAATGGCGGTGTTTGCCCACTTTGAAAATGCTTATCGAAATGAAGGAGAAGCGGAAGGACACATCACGATCATCCGTATGGAAGAAGGATGGTTTTGGATGATTCCTCTCGATGAGAAAAAAACATCAGTTGGTATTGTTTTAAATCAAGAGAAGTTAAAATCCTGCGGTCCGGATCTTGAAAGTCGATTTTGGAATCGGGTTAACGCCAGCTCCGAGGCGTCTTTCCGTCTGAAAAATGCAAAGCTCATCGGCGATTTTCATGCGGCGACCGATTATTCGTATCGTTACCATCAAAGCGCGGGAGATCGTTGGATCATGGCCGGCGATGCCGCCGGATTTATTGATCCTATTTTTTCTTCAGGAGTCATGGTTGCTCTTCGCTCAGGACGTCTTGCCGCTCAAACGATTTTAGCTCAACCCTCTCACGAAAAACTCTCTCGAAAAGTTCAAGCCCGTTACACTGCTAAAATCCATCAAATGACGGGTGTCTTCTTAAAAATGATTGAACTTTTTTACGACAACGATGCTTTTGCGGTTTTCATGAATCCCCGTTCCCTTTTTAAATTACGAGAAACGATTAATTGTCTCGTCGCCGGACAGACAGAAATGTCTTTCGGATTTAAATGCCGTTTTCAACTCTTTCAAATCCTCTCTTGGCTTCAAAGGAGAATCACCATCGCTCCCCGATTATTTTTTGAAGAACCGGTCAAATCGACTTCCTCCGCGAAGCCTTGACCTCTCCCGACATGAAACCGCTTTCCGTATTTCGCTTCTCGGTGCTTCTTGCTGCGTTGATTTTGATCTACGGCATATACTCGCTCTTTCATCTCCCGCTTCAAACGGATCTTTTTTCACTCTTCCCCCAAAAACTCGAGTCCCTGCAGCAACTCAAATCCCTTCAAAAGAAAAATATCTCCACCCAAGATGTTTTTGTGGTGATTCCCGAAAAAGGGGAATGGACCGACGCTCAAATCGATTCTTTTAAAACCGCTTTCCGTAAATCGATCGCCCTCACCGAAAACCTTCGAGAGGTTCAAGGCATTTCCATGAATCCTTCGGAGATGGCGCGCCCGATGGCGGTCGCATTAGCCTCCCTCCCTCCCCAAGACTTTGAGCGCTTTGCTCATCTCTTTCAAAAAGAAGCGCTTCAACAACGAATTCAAAGAACTCATCAACAATGGCAAGGGGTCATCGATGAGCAGAGTCTCTTTTTACATACCTTTGATCCTCTCGGATTTTTAATGGAATCCGGTCTGGCACCAACGCTTCAAAAACTTCAATCCACTCCCACATCTCGTTGGATGCGGATTCAATCGAGCACTCCCGCTCGCTCCTTTGAAGAGAGTCAGGCCCTTGAAAAAGAGCTTCGAAACCAAGTAAACCTCTCACTTCAAAAAATAGATCTTCCAGTAGCCACTCATCCGATTTGGCTCACTGGCGAAGCCATTTTTACGGCAGAAATCTCTAACTCCATGCAACGCGATATCTCGATCATGCTGGTCTTCACGATTGTGTTGGTCATTGCACTTTTCGCCTTCATCTACCGGTCTCTGATGCCTCTGATTTGGATCTTTGCCGTTCAAACGCTTGTTATTTTTTCGGCTATCATTGTCGCCAAACTCTTTTTAGATGGATTAAATGTCATCACGATTGGATTTGCTTCCATCTTGATCGGCGTAAGTCTCGATTACTGTATCCTGGTTTATCATCATTTCTCGAGTGGAGGAAATGACGAAGACGAAACCTGGAGAGTCATGAGCAAAGGAATCTGGTTCAGCGCCTTTTCCACCGGTGGGGCCTTTGGTGTTCTTTATTTCTCCAGTTTTCCCGGGCTTCAACAGATGGCGATTCTTGTGGCGACTGGATTAATTACTTCCGCCGGTTTCTCCACCACACTGCTTTCTGCTGCCCTCAAGCGCTGGAGACCAAAGTCTTGTGAACATCTGAATCACTACCCTCATCGCTGGGGAGAATGGCTTCAAAAATATCATCGTTCCGTTTTAGTGGTGATTCTCGTCAGCTTAAGTCTAACGACTGTTTACTTAGTCATTCCTAACTTCTCCAAGCTTTATGACGACGATGTCACCAAGCTACAACCCAATAGCTTAGAAGCGTATCAAGCCCACGAGCAACTCAAGACATGGGGTTCCAAATTTTCTTCTCAAGGGGACCCTCAAGAATCGAATCGTACCCTCTGGAATCCAGAGACAAGACCTCTTTTAGAACAACTGTGGAAAACGCAAGATACCTCCCTCGGTCATACTCTAACTCTCGAACTCACCTCCATTTTGGATCAATGGAGCCAACATAAAATTGAGCTTTATGCCGGTTCACCCGGAGATCGCGAATGGAAAGCCCTTCGCCAAGAGCTCGATCAAACCGCCGTTCGCGATTTCAAAAAACTTTCGATCGTCATGCTTCTCTTAATGGCACTCCTGATTTGGAGCGCTCATCGCTCCATCAAACTCTCGCTTCTCAATCTCAGTGCTTTGATTGTGGGGCTTCTTGTTTTTGTGGGATTGCTTGCTGCTCTGGAGATTCCTCTCACCTTGGTCTCCCTCATTTGCGTTCCGCTTCTCATCGGCTTAATCATCGATTACACCATGCACTTTCTTCTGGGATTTGAGCACGAAGGGGGAGATCTTCCTCGCGCCTTCCATCATCTTTTAATTCCGATCGGAACGACGGGACTGACCTCGATTATTGGTTTCACAGCTCCCGCTTTGAGTACTCAACCGGCTCTATTGAATTTTGGTTGGGTGATGGATCTCGGAGTCTTAAGCGCCATGGTCGCTGTTCTTTTCTTCCTTCCTGCAATTGCGGCTTTTTTTCAAAAAAAAAATAATGTCCACTATTCGAAGTCTCTTTATTGCTGTCGGATTTTTGAAGTCGCCACTTTTCTAGCCGCTCACATCCCGAGATCTCTTCTTCGAAAACTCGCACGGCTCGGCACTTTCTTTTATGTGCTCCTCAATCCTTCTCGTCGAAAGTTAGTCGAAGCCAATCTCAAGCTCCTCGGGACTTGCCCTCTCGAAAAACCTTCTGCCTGGAAACTTTACGGCAATTTCGCCACCATGCTCGTCGACTACTTTTACTTTGGACTTCGAACTCCTAAACAACAGCTGAGCATTATTCGAAATCGTATCGGTTTTGAACACCTTCAAGAAATTCATTCCAAAGGCCAAGGTGCCTTTCTCCTCACCTCTCACCTCAGTTTCTTTGAATTGGGTGGAATGCTTCTCAATGCTTTGAACTTTAAAGCCACCGCGCTCTCCATGCCTGAACCGACCACTGACTTGACGATATGGAGAACCGAATTTCGTCGACGCTGGGGAATTGAGACCATCGAAGTCGGAACGAGTGCTTTCTCCACGTTTTCAATTTTAGAAGCGCTTCGTCGAAATGAA
>JAZKBH010000208.1:0-1553 GCA_040388725.1 Verrucomicrobiota bacterium | reverse complement strand
TCCCTCTCGGAAAAGTGGAATTTGCCTCGGGGGTTCTTTTAATCGCCCTTGCGACAGGCGCACCGATTCTCATTGGAACAGTGACAGAGGCAAAGGGAGGCTATTATGACCTGATTATCTCTCCTCCTTTGGTCCTCGAAAAAGAAAAAAATAGAGAACAAACGTTAAGAAAGGGCACGGAAAAAATTCGTGATATTCTTCTCCCGATTCTCCAGAGAAATCCCAATCAATGGTTCCAATTTACGAACCTCACGAAAAAACAGGATTCCAATCAAAAATGAAAAACGAGGCAATCTTTCGTCAAGGAAATGGGATACGAATCCTTTTCCTTTTTTCATTCATGCTCACGGCACTTGTCGCTGAGAAAAAAATGACCCCGGCCGAAATGGAATCTATTGAATCCAAGATCGAGCAACGCCAGGCGAACACCAAAACCCTTCAAATGAATTTTACTCAATCCGTTCTCCCTCCGGGTGAAAAGACTCCGATTCTAAGCCAAGGAATCCTCTATTATCAAAAACCCCAAAACCTGCGTATTAACTATCGTGATCCAGCAGGCGAAGGACTTCTTTTGTCGTCGACCGAAACGATTCAATGGAAAAAAGGAGGACCGCTTCAACTTGAAACCAATGATCCAACCCGACCCTCTTTCCGCCGAATTATTCTCGACGTCCTTGAGCAAAAGCCCTCCATTTGGAGTAACCAATTTCAACGTCAAATGACGGCCGGTGATAAAACCATTACCGTCTCTCTGACGCCTCTGGACCCACAGGCCCGACTTCCCGATCAAGTTCAAGTCCAACTGAGATCTTCAGATTTTCAAATCACAAGTATCGAAGTTCGTATGAAAGAATTTCAATGGAAAGCGCTCTTTTCTTCGATCCAAGTGAATCTCCCTTTGAATTCTACTCTCTTTCAACGTCCCTACTTTAAAGATAAACGATAAGTCCTATGAATCGTCATCCTTACACGCCTCATGGCCCTGGCTTTCAATTTATCGATCATCTGACGATTCTTGAGCCTGGAAAAAAAGTTAAAACTAAAAAGTGGCTCGATCCTCAACTCTCCTTTTTTAAAGATCATTTCCCCGGAGAACCACTCATGCCGGCCGTTCTCATGATCGAGGCAGCCGCTCAAGCCGCTGGCGCCGTATGGGGGTCGATGTTGGATGAATCCGCGGCTCCCGAACGCTACATCGTTGCACGCATTCTTCAGTTCAGCTTTAAAGAACCGGTTTATCCGAATCAAACGCTCGAAATCGAAGCCACTCTTGACCGTAACTTTGGAACCCTAGGTCAGTTTTCCGTTCAAATCTTTGTTGCCAATGAAATCGTCGCGCAAGGCGTCGTTGTGATGAGTCGGGTTTTAAAACAATGACTCTTCAATTTCGTCGATAGTCTTGCTAAGCACTTCTATCTTCCTTCATCGGGAGGGGCGAGATCATCAGGAGCGATCGCGGGTCGCGATCACGCCATGAGTCATGCTCGACGCAGACCAAGATCATCCTTTGATTATGCGGAACCGATTGATTTTCATAAAAGGCGTTCGTCACG
>JAZKBH010000207.1:0-7609 GCA_040388725.1 Verrucomicrobiota bacterium | reverse complement strand
TGAGAACTTGCTCCACTTTTGAAAGAGGAAGACAATTAATGACATCCTGTTTTCTTAGCCACCCTTTACGAGCAATCTGTACCCCGAGCTTCAAATATCCCAACTGATGAAGACGGTGAGCATCCGGATTAATCACGCAGAGTACCCCCAGATCACGGGCCTTCCTCCACCAACGCCAATCCATATCCAACCGCGAAGGATTTGCATTGAGCTCAATCCAGGTCCCCGTCTCGACTGCCGCTTCTAAAATTTTAGGAACATTCAGCGCATAAGGCGCGCGTTGCAAAAGGAGTCGACCTGTTAAATGTCCAAGCATCGTGACATGCGGATTTTCCATTGCTCTAATAATCCGGACGGTCATCTCCTCTTCCGTTCCTGTAAAACTGGAGTGAACAGATGCCACCACATAATCGAGTTTTTCGAGGACCGAATCCTCAAAATCGAGTTCTCCTCCTTTAAGAATATCACACTCCACCCCACTCAAGAGTTTAAAGTCTTTGTACGTTTTATTCAGTTTTTGAATCTCTTCGACCTGAGCCAAAAGACGTTCTTCTGAAAGACCGTTCGCTTGAAAAGAGGATTTCGAATGGTCCGCAATCCCCAGATATTCCAATCCTAATTCTTGAGCCGCGTCGGCCATTTCGACTAATGTATTTTTCCCATCGCTTGCTACGGTATGATTATGAAAGCATCCTCGAAGTTCCGTCCATTCCAACAATCGGGGGATCTTTTGTTCTTCCGCCGCTTCAATCTCTCCTTGGGCTTCGCGCAATTCAGGAGGGATAAAAGAGAGTCCTAATTCAGCAAAAAGCTCTTCTTCGGTACGAACGGTGATCGGCTCTTCAATTTCTTCATCCCCTTTTTTCGTGATTTTAAAAAGTCCCCACTCACTCACTTTTTTCCCCTGAGCAATCGCCCGTTGGCGCATGGCGACATTATGTTCCTTACTTCCTGTAAAATGATGAAGCGCCGAGGCAAATTGAGCATCAGGAACCACACGTAAATCGCATTGAAGCCCTCCTTCGAGGATCACGCTCGATTTCGTCTCTCCATGATTCGTGACCCGAACAACTCCCTCCATGGCAACAAAGTCGTCCATGACCGCCTGGGGATTCGACGAAGAAACCAAGAGATCCATATCTTTGATCACTTCTTTGGATCGTCGCAAGCTCCCTGCGACACTCACCCGAATCACATCGGGATGCTGACGCAATAAATCCTGAATCTCTTCCGCACGATCGATCACATCTCCATACAGATGTTGGTTTTGAAAGGACTTCAATTGAGCAATCCCCTCAATCAACTTGGTCTGACTCTTCTCCCCAAAACCGGCGAGTTCAGAAACTTTATTTTCCTGACAGGCTTTTTCTAAATCGGCAATCGACGCGATCCCGAGTTTTTCGTGAAGTTGACGAATCCGTTTCGGTCCGAGTCCTTGAATTTCCAACATCGCCAACATCCCTTCAGGAATCGATGCTTTCAACTCGTCGTAATAACCGAGCTTTCCTGTCGCCACCAGTTCCGTGATCTTTTGTTGAAGGGCCGCTCCAATCCCTTTGATTGCTCCAAGACGATCTTCCTTAATAATGGTTCCTAAGTCTTCCGTCAAAAGCTCGAGAGTCCGTGCTCCTTGAGAATACGCCCGCGATTTAAAAGGATTCTCTCCCTTGAGTTCCAAAAGAACGGCAATCTCCTCTAAAACCTCGACGACATCCGATTTGTTCATGAGGAAAGAATGCCGTCACGTCCTCGAAATAAAACAGAAAAATAAAAGAGAATGGAACCACCAAGGTAAAGACAAAGGACGCCAAAAAAATTCAGAAAATAAACTACTGATTTTTACTTCATTTAAATCCAGTAATTGTTTTTAAATGAAAATGAATGATTTCTTCCTTGGCGGTCTTTGCCTTTAACTTGGCGGTTAAACCTTTCTTTAAATCATCCCTGTCCCGAACGAATTGCTGGCTCCCATTTTTGTAAATAGGGATGCGTATAAAGCCCGGTGTTATGTCCATCTTCCCATTCAATCTGAATGGCATAACCTCCGACTTGATTGATTCCCCGAATCGTAAAACTTTTTTCGTTATAGCTCACATGCGGTTTGACGATATTCCCCATCACATCCGGCTCTCCTCCGCAACCCGCACAAGGACAATGCTTGCGTAAGGATTCCAAAGGAAAATAACTCTCCCTCCCATCCTTCCAAATAATGGCCAGCTCGTTCCCAATGACTTGAATGTTTTGAATTCCTGTTTTCATTTGCTTCTTAAAATCTTTTCATATTCAGAATGTTTACCAATCCAAAACCAGTAATACGTCTCATTTTTAAAATAACACAACGCTCGATAATCATCATTGACCCGAGCAGACCAAAATAAACCTACTTTTTTAAATTGAAGAGACGGATGAGATTGATTTTCTCTCCAAAAACGAAACTGCTTTGCTGCTGTTTTTCGAATGCTTTGAGGAATCGCCTCAAATGAAGTCCAAAATCTAGGAGTCGCCAATGACTTCATCTAGAGACTTTATCTTACCCGAAGCAATATCGGCTTCGATTTCCTGAACCAAATGATTGAGACGTCCCGAGGCAGAATCCTCTTCGATCTGAGCATCCCAAAGACGGCTATCTCGATCAACAAACCAATCCCGAATCGATGCATAGTCTTCAGGAGCTAAACTCGAAATAGCTTCTAAAATTTCTACGACGGTACTCATGATTCAAATGTAACAAAGAAAACAACCAATTCAAGTGCGCTTCTTACAGGGAATTTACCCATTCTTAAAGACGACCATTCCCAACGGAGGTAAATTCACCTTCATCGAATAAGGCTGTTTTTGCCAAGATGTCTCTTCTGCTTCATGCCCCCCCCAATTTCCACATCCGGAACCCGAGTATTCAGTGGCATCACTGTTCAAAACCTCTTTCCAAAAACCTCCTCGAGGCAATCCGATTCGATAATCAGAACGTGTTACCGGAGTAAAATTAAAAATAGCAATGAGGGTGCTTTCGCCACCGGGAGTTTGACGGGCAAAGGAGATGATCGAATTTTCCCAGTCCTTGCAATCGATCCAATAGAAACAAGCCGGATCCGCCTCATTTTCATGAAGTGCTTTTTCATTGCGATAAAGATGATTTAAATGAGAGACCCATGTCGATTGCGAACGATGATATCCATTCTCCAATTGATGCCAATCGAGGCTGTGATCATGATTCCACTCTTTTCCTTGAGCGAACTCACTTCCCATAAACATCAATTTCTTCCCGGGATGTAAAAATTGATACCCCGTAAAAAGACGCATGTTTGCAAATTTTTCAAAATCATTATTCCCCGGCATTTTACTTAAAAGAGAACCCTTCCCATGCACGACTTCGTCATGAGAAATGGAGAGAATGAAATGCTCCGAAAATGCATAACACATGCTGAAGGTTAAATTGTCGTGATGATACTTACGATAGAGAGGATCTTTTAAGAAATAGCGAATGGTGTCGTTCATCCACCCCATATTCCATTTAAAACCGAACCCTAAACCCCCATCATAAAGAGGACGGGAAACATTCGGCCAAGAGGTGGATTCTTCTGCAATCATTTGAACGTCGGGAAACTCGCTATAAACCATTTCATTACAGCGTTTGATAAAATCAATCGCGCCGAGATTTTCACGTCCCCCCTCTTTATTCGGAATCCACTCTCCGGCCTTACGGGAGTAATCTAAATAAAGCATCGAAGCGACGGCATCGACTCGCAATCCGTCGATATGATAATGCCTCAACCAATAAAGCGCATTACTGATCAGAAAATTCCGGATCTCATTGCGCCCATAATTAAAAATGTAACTTCCCCAATCAGGATGATAACCCTGACGCATATCTTCGTGTTCAAAAAGATGCGTTCCATCAAAATAAGCAAGACCATGTCCATCGCTCGCAAAATGAGAAGGGACCCAATCGAGAATCACCCCAATATCATTTTGATGCATGATATCGACAAACGCCATGAAGTCTTGAGGCGTTCCAAAGCGACTGGTCGGTGCAAAATAACCGGTGATTTGATATCCCCATGATCCGTAAAACGGATGCTCCATAATCGGCATCAACTCCACATGGGTGTATCCCAATTGTTTCACATAAGCGGCTAACGCAGGAGCAATCTCACGATAGGAGAGAGAACGATTCCCATCTTCTGCGACTTTTTTCCAAGACCCCAAATGCACTTCATAAATCGAGATCGGCGCATTTTGATGCTGTCTCTCATAACGGAATTGCATCCATTCACGGTCATTCCAAGCGTACTCCAAATCCCAAACCACGGAGGCACTCTTCGGAGGACATTCCGTATAGAGCGCAAAGGGATCTGATTTTTCCGCAATATGACCGTTATGCTGAGAACGAATCCAAAACTTATAAAGAGATCCCTTTCCGACCCCGGGAATAAATCCTTCCCAAACCCCCGTCCCATCGGGCCTTAATCCGAGCGTATGCTTCCCGGCAGCCCATTCATTAAAATTTCCCACCACACAAACTTCTGCGGCATTCGGCGCCCATACCGAAAAATAAGTCCCTTGCTTTCCTTTGACTTCAAGGGGCTGTGCTCCCAATCGGCGGTCGACCGAGAAATGATTTCCTTCCTTAAAAAGATGCGTATCTAATTCTGACCAGGGAGAGTAGTCAAATGTCACAGCGCCAATGGGATTTGCCATAACCCGTAGCTTCGCTGATTCCCGTCAGAATGCAAGAAGGCACCCAAAAAAGAACCCTTCTTATTCCTCCACAACTTCCATTTCCTCAATGACAATAGGGAGTTTGAGAATATTCAGAACACTTCCACTCAAGGTTTTTTGAAGAAGAATTTTTTCAGATCCAATAAACCGAGATTCGTCATTGGAAATCGGTTTTATCTGTAAAGTCGTAGACCAAAAAGGGGATCAAAACTGGAGGAGCACAGGCTCTGTGCCTCAGAGGACGGGGAAGGCAGTGGGCCACTGCCCCTCCAGTTCTAATGCAAGAAATGGGTTAAACAACCTAATCCCACCTCATCCTTTTGACAGATAGAACTGGCGGCGGAGTGCGGAGAAAAGACTCGTAAAGAGAGAAGGTTTTCTCCGATGGAATCGGAAACAATTTTGGTGGATAAAACTGGAGCAACGGCCGCTGAGAGTCCATGCCTCTGTTATCTCTAAAAAACAAAGGCAGCTCCCGCACATGCGGGATTGGCCCCGCCAAATTAAATCCTCAATGCAAGAAATGGGTTAAAATACCAATCCGTCTCCTCAGAATGAGGGTTTTTACGGACATTCACTCAAAAACCACTTGACCCCTCCATGATTTTTGGCAGCCTCAACGGACCAAGTTTTCGAATAGGAAAGGGTGGGAACTTCATTGTTTCCACTTTTTTTTATCTCGAAATCCGAACTTTGAAAAGAAAAGGAGATCGAATCATGAACCCAGAATTCATGTCTACGCTGGACTACATGGAAAAGGAAAAGGGAATCAAGCGCGACCAAATGCTTGAGGCCATTCAAAATGCGTTGCTCACTGCAGCCCGTAAAGCTGTCGGACCTGCAAACGATCTCCAAGTTCAAATCGACCCTCGCACTGGCAAAATCAAAGCCACTGCCAAACTCAAGGTCGTTGATCGCGTTCGCATTCCCCACGACGAAATTCAACTTTCCAAAGCCCGTGAAATTAATGCCGCCGCTCTTCTTGGCGAATTACTTGAAGTCGAGGTCACCCCGAAAGATTTCGGCCGTATCGCCGCTCAGGTCTTCAAACAATCGATGAATCAAACCATCCGTGGCATTGAACGCACGATGATTTTCACCGAATTTAAAGACCGTGCCGATTCGATCGTCACTGGAACAGTCCGTCGCTTTGAAAAATCAGATGTCGTCGTTGATCTCGGTAAATTTGAAGCGATCATGCCCAAATCCGAGCGCGTTCCGACAGAAGAATATCAATCCGGCGAACGGATCCGTGCGTATGTCGTCTCCGTTGAAAACACGACCCGGGGCCCTGAAATCGTTCTTTCCCGTAGCCACCCTAACTTCGTCAAAAAACTTTTTGAACTCGAAGTCGGTGAGCTTTTGGACGGAACTGTCCAAGTCAAAGCGATCGCTCGCGAACCCGGTTACCGCACGAAAATGGCTGTTTGGTCCGAGAACGACAAAGTCGATCCTGTCGGCGCATGCGTCGGTATTCGTGGATCCCGTGTTAAAAATATTGTCCGCGAACTCAACAACGAAAAGATCGATCTTTTCAAGTGGTCCTCCAACCCCCGTGAGCTCGTCGTCGAAGCCTTAAAGCCTGCAAAACTGAAAAGCGTTGATCTCAATGAGACTGAAAAACGGATTAAAGTTCACGTTGATACCGAAAACTTGAAATTAGCGATCGGTATCCGAGGACGAAATGCACGTCTCGCCTCCCGTTTGATGGGCTGGGAAATCGATATTGAAGAAGAAGTTGTCACCATCGAATCGATGGAAGACAAACTCTCCCATGTCGCCGAAGCCCTCGCTTCACGTCTCTCGATCGACCCTGCTCTCGCCTCACAACTCGTTCATGTCGGTTTCACCAGCGTTGAAGTCATCGCTGAAGCCGAAGAAAACGATTTGAAAGAAGCATTACCGGAAGTGGATTCTGAGATCATTCAAAAAATCCGTACGGAAGCTCTTAAATCATTGAGCCCCGCCTAATTCGACTTCTGCCACGAAAGAAAAACATGCCCGCAAAATCCACTCCCAACTCATCCTCGGAAAAAAAGCCTGCTGCACGCAAGCCGACGACGGCGTCTGCTGCTCCGGCAAAGCCAAAAACTCCTGCTGTACGCAAGAAGACAGCTTCCGAAGAGGGTGAAGAGAAAAAAGCGGCATCGAAAACTCCTCGTGCCAAAACAAAAGCGGAATCCGCTTCTGAAGAAAACGCCGTTGCCGTGGAATCAACTCCCGCTCCGGCTGCGGAAGCTCCAGCGCCTGCTCCGACCCCCGTCGTCAAAGCACCAGAACCGACTCCTGCTCCTGCAGTGGCCGCAACTCCTGTTTCGACAGCGCCTAAGTATATTAATCTTAAGCCACCGATCGTGGTCAAAGACTTGGCTGAAAAGCTGAACCTTAAATCGTTCCAACTCATTCATCGCCTTCAGGAATTGAATGTTTTTGCGACATTGACTCAAACAATCGAAGAAGAAGTTGCGAAAAAGATCTGTATTAAGCTTGGCTTTACTCTCGAAGTTGAAAAACGTGAAAAAGGAGCCGGAATTGTTCACGCTCCCGTCAAAGTCGTTGAACCCCCAAAGCCTATCGCGCCTAAGGTCGAAGAACTCTCTCTTCGTCCTCCTGTCATTACATTCATGGGTCACGTCGATCACGGAAAAACCTCTCTCATGGATTGCGTGCGTAAAACACGCGTTGCGGAAGGAGAAGCCGGCGGTATTACTCAGCACATCGGTGCTTACACCGTCATCCGTAATAACCAACCGATCACTTTTCTCGATACACCCGGTCACCAAGCCTTTACGGCGATGCGTGCTCGTGGCGCAAGTATTACGGATATTGTTGTCCTTGTGGTCGCCGCAGACGATGGTCTGATGCCTCAAACATTAGAAGCGATCAGTCA